>SBBU01000281.1 GCA_005239585.1 Planctomycetaceae bacterium | reverse complement strand
CTCTTGTCCTGATGCAAAAATTGTATATATGAGAGATTTCTCTAGGCCCGAAAATATAGCCATGAAGAATCTTCTGAAAATACCAATGGAAAAGTATGAGCCAGAGGCAATTAAAGACGCAACGATAATGACAGTAGATGCCCAACAGACATTTTTTGAGCAAAATCACGGGATAGAAATTGATCTAGTAATAGATCATCACCCAATTGCAAAACCCTTGAAATACCGCTTCTCAGACATAAGACCCGCATACGGAGCGACATGCACGATACTAACTGAATATCTATTTACAGTCGAACAAACAATACCAAAGCAAATAGCAACAGCCCTCTACTACGGAATCAAGGTAGACACGAACAATCTTTCCAGAAACGCCAGTGATTCAGACATTAACTCCTTTAGACGACTGCGAAAGTTAATGGACGAAAACATCCTAAGGGCAATTGAGTTATCACAGATGCCGATCGATGTTCTTGATTACTTTGGCCTTGCACTGGCTTCAAAGAAGATGGCTAACAATGTAATATTCTCATACCTGGGGCAAATCCGAGACATTGAAATCTGCCCATATATTGCTGATTTCTTCATGAGACTAGAAGGCATTGCATGGGTTATCATAGCATGCAGATCTGTAGATAACATTTATGTGATATTGCGCTCAGACGGTCTCAGGAATGATGTTGGTGTGCTGGCCAACAGTGTTTTTTCAAACTACGGTCAGGCAGGGGGCCACAGAACTATGGCTCGAGCAGAATTTACAATGGACAAAATCAGACCGGAGCTTGCCGACACCACGGACCATAGTATAGAACAATGGCTTATCTCCAAGCTTGCAACAAAACTGAAACCCTTATCCAATCTCCACACCACGTGGTAGTTTTTTAGTTCGGGGCATCTTTCACGGGGATGCCGAGTATCACAGCTTCTGATATGACTTTCGAACCGAGTAAAACCTGAGTTTTGCATTTGCAACCAAGCTCGGATAATTGCTGTTTCCGCGCAGTTATTACAAGCGTGTCGCCCGGTCGTGCCAGCCCCCGGAACTTCACTCCCTCTATCCCAGCAAATGCAATAAAGCTATTCCTTACACTAGGAATGACAAGTTTATAAAGCATGCATGCAATCTGTCCCGAAGCTTCTAGAATCAATACTCCAGGGAATATCGGGTTTCCAGGAATGTGCCCCCTAATCCAGAATTCTTCTTTTGTTATCTTTCTTGTACCAATTATTATACCCTCATTGATATCGTAAAAATTTATTGCATCAATCTGCTCAAACTCGTAGCGATGTGGTAAAAAGTCCCGTATCGCTTGTCTATCTAAGACAGTATGATTCAGATCATAATTGGTGACATCAACTATTAACTGTGCCATTATTTTTTATTCAGCGTCTCGGTTGCGATATTTGAGAATTCGCGAAATGCAGCTGCCACACTTGACTCGCTGCCGCCAAACTGAGCGATATGATCCTTGCCCCCTCCAGAAGTACCTATAACTGAGGCAATTTTCTTCGCGATCTCACCGGCCTTTAATCCCTTACCCACAATGTCTCCTCTTACCCCAACTATGAAAAATGTCTTGCCCTCCTGTGTGCTTTTTATCATCGCACACGCAATCTTCTGTTTCTTTATAAGTGCATCAATCAATGAGCGGACCTCATCCGAACTCCTGTTTTCTGTCTCAAATGAGATAATCTTCTCTCCATTTACTACTGTTGCCGAATTCAATATCTGCTGCATTGAGTCCTGTGAAAACTCCTTTTTAAATCGCTCAAGTTGTGATGAAAGGCTCTTCATGCCTGAAAGAAGCTGATCAACCTTTTTGGTCACATCACCTTTGGATGCCTTTAGCTTTTCTGCCAATGCACCCAGTATTTGTGATTCCTCAAGTGCCAACTCAACCGCTTTTGGCCCTGTAACAGCCTCGATTCTTCTCATCCCAGAGCCTATCGATGTCTCCTGTGTCACTTTGAAAAATCCGATAGTGGATGTCTGATTGAGATGTGTCCCTCCACAGAATTCTATGCTAAAATCACCTACTTTTATCACCCTAACTCTATCACCATACTTTTCCCCGAAAAACATAAGTGCGCCCATTTTCTTGGCCTCATCGAAGCTTGTCTCGATTTTTTCCACTTTCATCTCATTCATTACTATGTCATTGATTAATTTCTCCACCTGCATAATCTGATCATCGGTCATAGCCTCAAAATGAGTAAAGTCAAATCTCAGCCTGTGAGGTTCTACGATACTCCCAGTCTGCTTCACGTGCGGCCCGAGAACTGTCCTGAGTGCAGCTTGAAGAAGATGCGTCCCTGTGTGATTTCTCATGATATTCATCCGCCTCTCTCTCTCTATTTCAGTATGAATCTTATCACCAACTCTCATGACACCCTTTGAAACCTTTGCGTAATGCAAAAAATATCCCTCGTCGCGTTTTGTATCTGTAATTTGGGCTATAGCATCTTTAGCAATAAAAGTCCCGGTGTCCCCTATCTGACCCCCCTGCTCTCCATAAAAAGGAGTCCGGTCAATCAATATGATTCCAACTTCACCAGCCTCTAGTTTATCAACAGAAGCATCTTCTCTTATAACTGCCAATAGTGTTGAATCTGACGCTGTGTCAGTATAGCCAAGAAACTCTGTAGGTTTTATTTTTTGTTTTAGCTCGATTAGCGGGCCCTTTTCAAATATCTCTCCAAATTTTGCCTGTTTTCTAGAGCGCTCCCGTGATTGTTCGAGCAGCTCTTTAAACCTTATCTGATCTACCTGTAGGCCTTGATCTGCAAGCATAGATTCTGTCAACTCGACCGGAAAACCATGGGTATCATAAAGGGCAAAGGCCTCTTCTCCTGCAAGTGTCGACTGATTCTGCGATATCATTTGATCTGTAAGACTCTTGATCTTCATGATCCCAATCTCTATCGTGGATCTGAATTTCTCCTCTTCAGCTTTTATGATCCTAGTAATATGATCTTGATTTTCTCTGACCTGAGGATACGCCTTGGACATAACACCAATCACAACTGGAATAAGCTGGTGCATAAATGGGCCTCTTGAACCCAATACGTAACCATCTTTAACGGCCATACGCAGGACTCTTCTAGCAACATACCCCCGCTCCTCATTAGATGGAATCACACCATCCGAAACCAGAAAAGTAATAGCTCTAACATGGTCGGATATCCTTCTTATCCGTATCATCTCTTCTAATGTTTGTTTCCCAAGTATCTCTGCGACAGCGTTCACGATTGGCTTGAACACATCTGTATCAAAATTCGAGGCACAGTTTTGCATAACTGCTCCAACTCTCTCAAGTCCCATCCCGGTGTCTATGTTCTTCTGTGACAGTGGTACAAGTATTCCCCCCTCCTGTCTGTTATATTGGGTGAAGACCAAGTTCCAAACCTCAACGTAACGGTCACAGTCACAACCCACCATACAGCTTGCTTTACCACACCCGTGCTCTGAACCAAAGTCGTAATAAATCTCACTGCAAGGACCGCATGGGCCGTTGGGTCCCTGTGTCCTGGCATTTGCAGGCCAGAAGTTTGAATCATCTCCAAACTTGAAAATCTTTTTCTCAGAAAGCCTTATCTTGTTTTTCCAAATCATATATGCCTCATCATCACTATCATGGATAGATGCATAAAGCCTGGATTCAGAGAGTCCTAGTCTTTTTGTCAAAAACTCCCATCCCCACGCGATTGCCTCTTCTTTGAAATAGTCGCCAAAGGAAAAGTTTCCCAGCATCTCGAAGAAAGTATGATGCTTAGCCGTGGTACCTACTATATCGAGATCACCTGTTCTAAGGCACTTTTGACAACTAGTAGCCCTCGTGTACGGTTTCGCACCCTTGCCCAGAAATAACTCTTTAAATTGATTCATTCCAGCCGATGTAAAAAGCAAGCTCGGGTCATTCTGTGGGACAAGCGAGTCAGAACGAACTACGGTGTGTCCCTTCTTCTTGAAGAAATCTAGAAAGACCTCTCTTATTTCGTCTATTTTCACCCCGTTTATTTTAATTTTAGATGCGAGATGTTGCAATTTATCTGGTCAGTCACCCTTCGACACCGTACCCCAGAGGGGTGCGCGTATGTTTTATTAGCTTTACATTAGTCCATGGGGTCAAAGCAAAACTCGAGCTCAGGATGACTCCGAGCGGTGCCTTACCCCATCTCAGAGAGGTGGGACATGCGGCGAGTCGAGGAGTCATGGACCTTTAACGACCCTTTACCAGCAGTAAGATAATTTGACAAGCAGTCCTTGGGCTGTAAAATAAGGTACTCGTTTTGCTCATAATTAAACAATATGAGAGGAAAGAGTGGGTTTTGTAGCAAAAGAGTCAATAATTGAGCTTCAGAGAGCTCTAGATATTTACGAAGTAGTCAACTCTTACATCCCGTTAAAGAAGGCTGGTTCAGGGTACAAGGCGCTCTGCCCTTTCCATGACGAAAAGACCCCATCATTCAACGTCAACCCACACAAGCAAATCTTCAAGTGTTTTGGATGCGCTAAGGGTGGGAACGCAATCAGTTTTGTAAAAGAGTATGAAAACATCTCCTTCTACGAGGCCGTTAGAACACTATCAGAGAAATATGGGATAAAACTTAAATACTCAAAGGGGTTTGATGCTGAGCTCACCAATGAAAACCTTTACAAGGCCAACCTTGCAGCAATAGAATTTTTCATCGAGAGATTAGGCGAGTCATCAAAGGCCCAAGAATACCTTGCTTCACGTGGTCTAATAAAGGAAACCATATCACTTTTCAAACTTGGTTATGCACCTAACTCATGGGACGCATTGTTAAAACACCTTAGAAAGATCGGGATACAGGATAAGGTCATAGAACAAGTAGGGGTTGTGGCAAAATCTGAGACCGGTTCTCTATACGATCGATTCAGGGACAGACTAGTATTTCCGATCTTCGATTCCAACTCAAGGCCTATTGGCTTTGGTGCACGAACATTTGGAAATGAAGGGCCAAAGTATATCAACACCCCAGAGACCCCTGTATTTTCCAAGGGAAAGCATCTCTACGGCGCCAACCTTATAAAGCAATCTCCTGCCCAAGAGGGACAGAAGATATTCTACATCGTGGAAGGATATTTCGATGTCATACTGCCACACCAAACAGGCATCCCCGGATTTCTTGCGACATTGGGCACATCGCCGACAAAGGATCATATTCGATTCATTAGAAGATATGCAGATAGAGTAATCATTGCCTTTGATCCCGATAGCGCCGGCAACATGGCCTCCAAACGATTGCTGGACATGCTGATCTCAGAAGAAATCAACGTTGAGGTCTCAAGACTCGAAGCATCAATGGACCCATCAGATATTGCACACACATATCCTAAAGACAAGGCAATGGAAATATTTAATAATACCATTAACGTCTTCGATTATCTTATAGAAAACTATTCCTCCCAATTCGGAACAACCACAGAAACAAACACATCCAAAGTTGTAAATGCAATGATGGAGTCAATTGCTCAGGTCGAGGATCCAGTAAAACAGGATCTTTTCATCCAGCGGCTGGCTACAAAGTTTCGTGTGCCACTAGAAACTCTGAGAAAGAAGTTAAACAAGCCTCCTAAAGCCGCAGCCATGGACAAAATAACGAGGACTGAACTGCCCGGTAAGACAAGATTATCACTCGAGCTCTTGAGGCTGGTACTACACGAAAATAACCTTATTGAAGAATGTAGCGGAATTATCGAAAAACTGCCAGACCCTATGATAAAAAAAATAGTTCAGGAAGCATTCAAAATGTATCTAGAGAAAAAAGATATTAGAGTTGATGAACTCTTGGCCACATTCGCCGACAATCCCAAGGCACAGGAATATATATTGAATATCATAACAGACGATACTAAAATTGAGTCTCCACAAATCCTATTGCGAAGGCTAGAAAAGGACCTGGAACGTTGTGAAAGAAACGAGAGAATTAAAGAGTTAAAAAACGAAAAAATGACCGATGATAATTTGAAGAAACTTGGCGAACTTAAACGTTTATAATATATGGAAAAATTGACTCCAGATATCAAAGCCCTAATAGAGATGGGCAAGAAAAAGGGTGTTCTTACATATGATGACCTGAACAAAGTACTGCCTGATGATCTATTCTCGCCCGAAAAAGTAGACAAGATCCTCCAAATACTTGAGCAGGAAGGGGTTGAGGTCGTAGATGCAGAACCTGCAGATGAGCAAGAACAGGAAGCAGGCCATGGAGAGGCTGGTGAGACTGTTCAGAAGCCAAAGCTTTCAGCTCGAATTGATGATCCCGTTAGAGTCTATCTCTCCCAGATTGGAAACCTCCCTCTACTATCAAGAGAGGATGAAATGAGGCTGGCAATGAAGATTGACCTCACAAGACGCTACTTCCGCATCAAATTGCTTGAATCACCTATTGCAATAAGAGAGGCAATATACATACTGGAAAGCGTAAGAGATGGTGAACTTGCATTTGAGCGGACTCTAAAGACTGATCCAGCAATTGAAGTCACAAGGGAAGAAATAGTAGAAAAGCTCCCTAATCTCATATTCAAATTGAGAGACATCCTGGGTGAGAATACTCAGCTCTATCAGAGACTCATTGAGGAGAAACTCTCAGGTCGACAAAAACAGAGACTCATCAATCAACTCAAAGAAAACCGGAAGAAGTGCATAAAAATACTTAAGGAAGTGAATATTCAAACCAAGAACATCAGACCTGCAATTGACAAGCTTGAACAGGCCTTGCTACAAATGGATCAAGTTCAATCAGAGGTTGAAAGGACACAAAGCGACCTAAAAATACAGCAGTTCAAGTCTGAGATGGCAAAACTTGAACTAAAGGCAATGGAGAAACCGCAGGATCTTCGCCGCAGAATAGATGAAATCAGGAGGCAATACAGCGAATATGAAAGGGCAAAGAGACAGTTATCAAGCGGAAACCTTCGACTGGTAGTTTCCATAGGCAAACGATATCGAAACCGAGGACTCTCGTTCCTGGATATAATTCAAGAGGGAAACACCGGGCTCATGAAGGCCGTTGAGAAGTATGAATACAGACGCGGATACAAGTTCTCGACATATGCCACTTGGTGGATCAGACAGGCAATCTCTCGTGCACTTGCTGATCAGGCCCGCACAATACGCATTCCTGTCCACCTATACGAGACAATGGCGAGACTGCGCTATGCCACGAAGAAGCTTGCACAGGAAAAAAGCCGTGAGCCTTCCATCGAAGAGATCTCTGAAGGTTCAGGTGTGCCGATAGGCGAGACCGAGCGGGTTATGATAATGTCTCGCCATCCGGTCTCAATTGATAAACCAATAGCAGAGGGAGAAGACTCTGTTTACGGTGATTTCATAGAAGATCGCTCCATCGAATCACCGTTAAATGTAGCTAACTATGAGCTTCTGAGAGAAAAAATAGAGAGTGTGCTGGAGACGCTTTCCTATCGAGAGCGCGAAATTCTAAGGCTAAGATACGGGATAGGAATTGATCAGACGTATACGCTGGAAGAGGTCGGCAATATCTTCCGTGTTACCAGGGAACGCGTTAGGCAGATAGAAGCAAAGGCAATCAGAAAATTACAGCATCCTATAAGGAGCAGAAAACTTGAAAACTTTATTGAGCACTTTAGAAGATCGTTCGAACGAAAAAAATGACAGAAATATCAAAAGGGCAGGATGAATAAAGTAAAGCAGCTCCTGCCTATACAAGAACTTGATCTAAAGATAAAGGAAATCAAGGTTAGCCTCAGCGATAAAGTCAAGAAGCTCGAGCCACTCGAAAAAAACCTTCTCAAGGCAACCAGCAAGATAGAAGCAACAAAGAACGATATCACTACATTAAAACTGGATGCAAAGGAAAAAGAGTTGAAAGTCAAGGAATTTGAGGATCATATAACAAAACTTCAAACGCAGTCTCTTTCAGCCAAAAAGAATGACGAATATCAGGCAATATTAAAACAAGTAGGGGGATTAAAGGCAGATAAAATGCTCGTGGAAGACAGACTTTTGGAAGTTTACATGAAGACAGAAGAGTACGCCAAGATCCAAAAGCAAGACGAGGACGATAAAAATACAACGCAAAAGAAATACGATCAGGAAAAAACAACAATCGAGACAGAATGCAGCGAATTAAATAAGCAACTGCAAGACTTGGAGGAACAGAGAAAAGAAACCATAAAAAATATTGATGCGGAGTTGTTACGAGTATATGACAGAATCCTTAATGCTACTCAGGACGCATTGGTTATATCTATTGTTCAAAGACAAAAACTCTCTTCTAGACACAAAGACTCGGAAGATCCTTTGAATTACAATTACTTTTGCGGAGGGTGTAACGTTGCCCTAACAACCCAGGATGTGAATGCCCTGATGCTTGCTAAAGATATCCTCTACTGCCGTTCCTGCTCCAGAATTCTAATGCTTGAATCGGGTACTGACAATTCCTAATTGCGCACACCACAGGATCATTTGATACCTTTTTGTTTCAATACGAGTCAGACATTCTCAGGACAAAAGATGTGATCAAGTTGCTATTACTGACTGTAAGGTAAATGGTTGTAGTATGTATCTCGGCGTGAAGGCTTAAAGCCAGCATTTATAATCGCTTGCCTAATATTCTTCTCATCCATTCTGAATGTTGTACCCGCTTGTGACACAACATTTTCTTCAATCATAGTCCCCCCCATATCATTGGCGCCAAATCTGAGGGAAAGCTGACCTATCTTAGGACCTTGTGTAACCCATGAAGACTGGAAATTTTTAAAATTGTCCAGATACAACCTGCTTATTGCTAACGACTTTAGATACTCAAATGAACCCAGAGTAGGTAGGTGGTTTATCTCTGTATTGTGCGTCTGCATCGTCCACACTATAAAGGCAGTAAATCCTCCTGTCTCATCTTGCAGCTCGCGCAATCTTCTGAGGTGTTCAACTCTCTCCTCAAGGCTTTCAATATGACCAATAACCATAGTCGCAGAAGAACGCATCCCCAGATTATGTGCAGTTCTCATGACCTCCAACCATTCATCTGACGAACACCTGTTCTCTGCTAGCTCGCTTCGAACACTGTTCACAAGTATCTCAGCACCGCCACCAGGGATTGTATCCAGTCCTGCCTCCTTGAGACGTAGAATCACATCTTTCACAGACATCTTGTTCAGTTTTGAAAAATGATTTATCTCTGGCGGCGAAAAACCATGTATGTGAATTTTAAAATTTGACTTGATAAACCGTAAAAGGTTTTCATACCAATCTAACTTGTAGTAAGGGTTGTGCCCCCCCTGCAGGAGCACCTGAACGCCATTCAGATCAACAAGCTCCTTTATCTTTTGATACAGCTCATCTCTTGTAAGCACATATCCTTCTGGATGCTTAGGAGGGCGATAAAAAGCACAGAATTTACAGTAAGCAACGCAGACATTGGAATAGTTGACATTTCTGTCCACTATATATGTTACTGTACCATCTGGATGATTTCGTTCTCTTACAAGGTCTGCTAACCTTCCGAGCTCAATAAGATCACCAGAATCAAAGAGCTCCAACGCCTCTTCATCAGTCAGCCGATTGCTATTTTCTACTTTGTCAAGCACACTCTTCATAGGATCCCTAGCTCTAAGGATAATTTCCTAAATGTCTCAAGGCCTTCAAACTCTTGAGCTCCAAACTCATAGTTAATATTTTTCAAATATTCAAGGCAAAAATCCTTATTAATACCCAGGCGTTTCGATTCCATCTCTGCAATAGCTGTCAGATTGGCCAAACCCCTCCTTTTTGCATCTAAAAGCAATTTCTCGTCTATAGGATGCTCATAAATCCACAGTGCATATACAAATGGCTTGCGAGTGTACTCGTACCATTCAGAACTTAGGTCCATAAATGGAAGCTTTGAAAAATTAAAACTCGCATCTCCTATCACTACTGCTCCATCAGCATCTTCAGGAAAACTGCCAGAGTGAACAATCAACTGTGGTTTCGTACTAAATTTTTTTTGCATTATGATCTGTGCAAGGCAATTAGCACTTAGCGAGCCAGGGTCTAAAGCAAGCCTATTTATTGG
>SBBU01000210.1 GCA_005239585.1 Planctomycetaceae bacterium | reverse complement strand
TCCTAAGACTAGGCGGTGGACATCAGCCTCGTCTGGCTGCCGGTTGATAATCACATCTGATTTGGGAGAGTTGAAATGTACCTCACCATATCCAAAGAAGTGGATCTTCTGATCTATGGGTTTATGGTCCTGATTTGTGTCTAGTAGGCTTGTCAAAACAGCTAAAATTAGGTTATTCATTAAACTCCTTTGACATAGATATCATCAGCAACTTCCTTATCGAGAGCGTTGACTATTTCGCCAACCTTTATGACAATGCTTGGGCTTTTCTGTATGATTTTCAGGGTCTCTCCGGGGAGAAGTCCTAGGCTTGAAAGCTTTTGCAATCTTTCCGGGTGTATTGCGGAGATAAACGTTATCTTTGCCTCTTTACCGATCTCTAAGCTTGTAAGGGGTGTAACGAGTGGTCTCATATATGTATCAGCATTCGTGCAGCAGTTCCCCCTTGGTATCGGTTTTGAGTGAGGACATATGGGTGGATGACCTAGAAAAGAACAGACCGAGTCTGCTACCTCGTCGCTGAGGATATGTTCGAACTTACAGGATGCTTCTTCTGATTCTTCATATGAGAGCTCCAGTACATCAGTAAATAATTTTTCAGCGAGTCTGTGTCTTCGTATTATGGCTCGAGCCTTCTTCACTCCTGCTTCTGATAGGATGTATACATTACTATTCCGGGAGATAAGATTTTCTGCGATAGCTGTTTCTATTATTGGTTTGAGCTCAAAATCAGTGTCATCTATGAGCCTCGGTTTGTGAGAATCTAGTCGTCCTGTAATATCATTTTCGGAAACAGAGTCTATGTTTTCCTCTTTTAAGATCCAGAGGAGTTCCAGTAGTTCGTCTAACTTTTCCCTGTTCAAAGTTGTATTCCTGTTAGCTTGAAGAAAAAGTTAAAGGCAGTGCCTAATGCCAGTGAATAAAGCAGCGAGAATGTAACGATTAGTGTGGCTGTTTTTGGACCTCGCTCCTTTGCAGTGACAAGTACCTGCGCTATGCATGGTATTAAGAAAGTTATAACAACAAGGCTTATTAGGATTTGGTTTCCAGTCAAGGCATTTTGTTGATGAAGGACAAAAAATCCGGCGGCACCAAAGTCACGCCGCAAGAAACCCATGATTAGACACGGGGTTGCTTCTTTAGGCAGCCCCAATAATCCAGTAACCACAGGTGTAGCAGCATCGTTTATAACTGCAAGTACTCCTATTTCTGCCAAGACAAAAAGGGCAGCTGTTCCAATGAGGAAGAGCGGAACCGCCTCATTCAAATACCATTTTAGCCTGGTGAAGGTTTTTATAATTATGTTCTTGATGCTTGGTATGCGAATCGGGGGTACTTCTTGCACAAAGTCACTCTTCTTGCCGGGGATGATGCGGCTTGATATGAAGCCTACTATTAATATTGTGAGGAGCACAGTTATAAACCACACGAGTCCAATGGTTCCCAAAGGGCTTCCCGCAAGCGCCATTATAACTCCCAATTTAGCAGAGCAGGGTATTGTTAAGGAAAGAAGTAGAGTGACAATAGTTCTTTCTCGCTTGCTCTCAAGCACACGCGTTGTCATAGTTGCCATTGTGTCGCAACCTAAACCTAGCACAAGAGGAAGCACTGCCTTTCCATTTAATCCTATTAGTCCACAGGCCTTGTTAGACATAACTGCCAATCTGGGGACATAACCCGAGTCCTCGAGAAATCCAAAGCACAAGAAGAATGCCAGTATAACTGGAAAAATAATCGCAAAAGCATAGGTAAATCCCATTGTGTATATGCCGTACTCGCCTACGAGAAATCTTTGAAGCAAGTCAATGGGTACAAGTGATACAAAGAAGGTAAGAGCTTTGTTAACATATTCTGCAAAGACAACCTCTTCTAGAAAACCAACGGCATCACCTGCTGCTAAAATCCCTACGAAATACCACATGAAAACCAGGACAGCAGCCAAAAAGAAGATTCCTAAGATCGGATGCATTGTTGCCTTGCCTAAAACATCCAGAAACCTGCTTTTCAAAATATTTTCTTTCTTGACAACCTTGCTGTGAATCGAGTCAACAAACTTGTGTCTTGCTTGATTAATGATGTATCCCGGTTCATATGGACATCTGGATTTTGCCTCTGAAATTCTGGTTTTAAGTAGCAGGTGTTTCTCTAATGACATTTTTTCCTTCATGTATTCTAGCAGGGTATTGTCCCCGGATAAGAGCATTAAACCCACAATCCGTTCATTCGGAATCACATCAAGTACAGAAATGATGTTTTTGAGCTGAGTTTCCAGTAGGTTGTCAAATTTCATGTCAATTTTTGGTACCGCAGCCAATTTCAAGGCTTGAGGTATATCCCATATCCCTTTTTTTGTTATAGCTACTGTGGGGATACAGGGAATTCCAATTAGCTGAGATAATTTTTGAGTATCAATGGATAGTCGGGCTTCAGTAGCTTCATCCCACATGTTAAGAATCAGGACACAAGGAAGATTAAGCTCAGCTAATTGACTCGTGATAAATAGAGCTCTTTTTAAATTCTTAGCATCTGCGACCTGGATTACTAGGTCTGGTGTGGTATCAAGCAACAAGTCTCTTACGATTTGTTCATCCTCAGATGTTACGAATAAGCTGTTTATGCCCGGAGTATCATAAATTGTAATGCCTGACGGATTGAATATTGCAGAGCCGCATGAAAGATCAACTGTGGTTCCGGGGTAATTTGCTACTCGAACATATTTTCCTGTCAGGTGTGTAAATATGAGGCTTTTACCAACGTTAGGATTGCCAATTAGAACTGCAGTTTGCTTTGCTGTCGTAATTTGCATAACTTTAGGCTCATATGAGACTGAGTCTCAACATTAGTTTCATACTATGTTAACTATAGAATGTCAAGGCAAAATGATGTTAAAGTCGTGGCCTGGCGTGGTGCTTACAAGTGGAACAGTAGCCGAATATTTTGTGGCTATGATAAACTTCAGCAAAGCCATAACTTCTAACTATATTATCTTGTAGTTTTTCGATTTTGTCATCCTGAAACTCTACTATTTTGCCGCAGGAGATGCAGTAGAGGTGGTCATGGTGCATTCGGCCAATCATGACCTCATAGAGCCTCCGTCTCTGGTCAAAATCGTGGGCGTCAAAAAGTCCTGATTCTCTCAATATGTTAAGAGTTCTGTATACTGTTGGTCTAGAGATCAGCATCTTTTCCTTCCTAAGGACGCGAACTAATTCTTCTGCGGAGATATGCCCTTTCAGATTGAGCATTTTTTTAACGACTGTTTTTCTTTGTTCAGTAAAGGGTATATTCCTGGACTTGAAGTACTGTTCTATAACAGCAAACGACTTTTTTTTAGATTCCATGGGCTTAAGTTACTAAACCATCAGGCAAAATGCAACTTTGGTTTATTAGTCAAGGTCGATTATAAATGTAGCAGGGCCATCATTTTCAATCTTCACAACCATATTTTCTCCGAATTTGCCGGTCTTTATCCTACAGAGGGTAGATTG
>SBBU01000134.1 GCA_005239585.1 Planctomycetaceae bacterium | reverse complement strand
GCGCCGCCGGGAGAGCGACATTAAATTTTGATTCATCCTTCCATATATCAGCGATGATTCTATCTTTTCTCAGAAATGGACCTGCTACCTTCCACATCTGAATTGAACCATCCTGAGCAATTCCTGTCGGGTTTATAACTGTATGTTTAGGCCATCGCACACCTTCTATGATTTTTGGGTCGGAAGGCAAAGTCTGATGAGAGCCAATACAACCCGAAAGGACAAAAAAGACCCATAACAAGGGTTTAAACTTCACTACTTTCCACGAAAAACAGGGGGCCTTTTTTCCTTAAATGCCTGAATTCCCTCCTTGGCATCTTCACTGTTAAAGACTTCCTTCAACAAAGAGTATTCCAACGATGTAAGAGGCTCTTTACGCCTTGCGCTCTCGACAAACAAACGCTTGTGCGCACGCACTGCTAATGGCGGATTGGAAGCGATTTTTTCTGCTATTTGACGGACTCGTTGGAGAAGTTGATCAGAGGGAACTACTTGACTGAGCAGTCCCATAGAAAAGGCCTCATTAGCACTGATGGGATCTCCGGTTAGAAGCATATAAGCGCTTTTGTATAATCCGTAACTATCAAGAAGCGTTGCTATCCCACTTCCACCTGCAATGAGACCTACCTTAATCTCAGGAAAACCCAATTTGGCATCTTCGGCCGCGATGAGGATATCTCCATGAAGTGCCAATTCTAGCCCACCGCCAAGGGCATAGCCGTGGATAGCCACAATTACCGGCAGAGGAGAATCACTCAGCCTCTGATAGGCAGCCAAGCCAGTACGCTGAAAGGCCGCAAAGGCCTCCGCATCGCTGCTAATTTCTGCATATTCCTTTAGATCCGCGCCAGCGCTAAAGGCACGTCCTTCACCCCTCAAAATGACTGCCCGTATATTCGAGTCAGCCTCAAGGGAATCCATTATCTTATGAATTTCCTTGAAGGTCTGCGTCCTCTGGGCATTAAGGTTGTCAGGACGGGACAACACAATCTCGGCAACACCCCTGGTAATAGATACTTTCCAGTCTTTGATTTCGTTTAGCATTGCAAAATTGATTGTGTTATAATGACAAAAAATTTTTCGCTGTCAAGAGTTTCTTTTTCAAGGAGTTTTCCATGAAAGGCGCTTTAGAGGGGATTCGAGTCATTGATTTTACTCAGCTCGTACAGGGGGCACTAGCCTCTCAAATGCTGGGAGATCTCGGGGCAGACATCATCAAGATAGAGCGCATCGGCGGGGAATGGATGAGGCACTGGTCTGTTTATGATTACTACATCAATGGAGAAGGGGCAGCATTCCTTGCTTATAACAGGAATAAAAGATCAATCTGCCTGAATCTCAAGAGCCCCTCTGCAAAAAAAATCATTTATCAGCTCGTTTCAAAAAGCGATGTCGTAATGGAAAATTTTCGACCCGGTGTAATGGATCGCCTTGGCTATGGGTATGAAAAGCTTAAAGAGATCAACCCGAAGATCATCTTTGCATCCGCAACTGGCTTTGGTTCAACCGGCCCATACACCGAACGCCCCGGGCAGGATCTTCTCATGCAGGGTTTTTCAGGTCTTATGTGGCTGACGGGGCGCAAGGATGATCCTCCAACCCCGTGCGGTGTAGGGATCGGTGATCTCTATGGGGCATCGATGCTCGCATACGGAATCCTTGGTGCGCTTGTATATAGGGAGCGAACCGGTCAGGGACAAAAAGTTGAATGCAACCTGCTTGATTCACTTCTTGCCATGCAGCTTCAGGAACTAGTCTACTTTCTCAACTCAGGAAAGACCCCCGAGAGATCAAAAACAAACATGGGACATACCGGTGCAGGAGCGCCTTTTGGCATTTACAAGACCAAAGATGGTGCAATAGCCCTTGCCATGATGCCCCTTCCAAAATTGGCAGAGATCCTGAATGAACCATGGCTCGCACAATTTGATTCAGATGCAAAAGGCCTCGCACATCGTGATGAAATCAAGGGGAAGCTCGACCCGATCTTCGCGGGAAAAACCACACAAGAATGGCTTGTTCTTTTGGACAAGCACGACGTCTGGTGCGCTCGAATCAATAACTACGACAACCTGCCCAACGATCCCCAAGTAAAACACAACAAATCATTCCAGTCATGCGGAATGAAAAAAGGCAAGACCTTTAAAACAGTTGGTTCACCAGTAAGAATGAGTCATACGCCACCCTCAATTTACCGCAGTGTACCCGGAATCGGAGAACACACAATGGAGGTCCTGAAAGAACTAGGCTACAGCGATAGCAATATAGCGCAATTTGCAGAGGAAGGGGTCATACAAAAAAACTAGGGATTTGCTCAAGATTTTAGCCAAGCTGAAAGATATTGTCTTATGAATCAGACATACCACCTCTTCGGAAAAACGCTTGTTTTCTGGGGCAGCTTTTGGTAGCTATAACTTTATGTGCGAATACGACGAACAACGACAGGAATTGACCCTAAAGGCCGCCTACTATGGACCTGCCCTCAGTGGAAAAACAACCAATCTCATAAGCTTGCATGATAGCCTTTCGTCTGAACACCGTGGTGATCTCCTTACCTTAGATACTGACAGGGACCGCACCATGTTCTTTGACTTGCTGCCCTTCTTTTTCATTACTTCAACAGGGTTGCGCGTCAAAGTTAAAGCCTACACTGTTCCAGGCCAAGTCCGTTACGATTCCACGCGCAAGATGCTGCTTTCCCAAGTCGACGGCATTGTCTTTGTGGCCGATTCCCAAAACATCCAACAGTTTAACAATTGTGAAAACTTCTCCAACCTTGAGGAAAACTGCAAGGTACTGGGAATCGATCTTAAGAACCTCCCTCTTGTGATCCAATATAACAAACGCGATCTCACTAACATCATTTCGGAAGAGGAAGTTCACAAGCGCTGGAACCAGAGTGGATTACCCATCTTCTTTGCCTCGGCGCTATACAACGTCCAAGTCAAGGAGACATTCAGGAGTATAATGACCCTTATCTACCGCAGCCGCAATGCACAACTGCAGCTAGCGGAAAAGCACGGACTTGACGAGGAGCTGTTCCTTCAGAATTTTATGAGATACAACAATGCTTCTTGAAACACCAAGTGTGAATCATCTGGTAACAGGAACGGAGACGCTTTTGCATGACCTTGCCCATATCTCAGATGGGTGCATCTC
>SBBU01000211.1 GCA_005239585.1 Planctomycetaceae bacterium | reverse complement strand
GAAGGTCGCGGGCGGAGGGGACACGGCCAGTGCGATCGAGAAATTCGGGCTAAAATCGGGTTTTACGCATGTTTCTACGGGGGGAGGGGCATGCGTAGAGTACCTCGAGGGCAGAGAATTGCCGGGTATTGCAGTATTAAAAGATAAATAATACAATTCCCTTATACATATTCTCAGATTTCAAAGGTTTTAACATCTGATTAAATTTGATAGAATACGTCTTTATTGAAGAGATGCAGACGGATGAGAGTGGATGCATATAGATGGTTTATGTCCAGTTTGATCCCAAAAACGTCCGTTTGAATCTGTTTTAAATATGAAGATCCAAATAGCACCCAGTCTGTTAGCGGCTGATTTTTCTCAACTGGGCGATGAGGTCAAAAGGGCCGAGGAGGCTGGCGCAGATCTTATACACGTAGATGTTATGGATGGTCAGTTTGTCAAGAACATAACCATTGGCGCCCCTGTGGTTGAAGGCATAAGAAAGCACACGAAACTTCCTCTAGATGTACATCTTATGATTGTACAGCCCGAAAGACACATAAAAGCATTTCTTGACGCAGGTGCAGATAGCATAACAGTTCATATCGAGGCCCTAGCTTTCGATGAGATACGAAAGGCTGGTGACAAGGGATATTACATTTATTTCGCCTCAACACCACTAATCGATATGGAAAGAAGCCTAAGCATTATCGATCTAGTCCGCAAGGCAGGAAAGAAACCTGCTATTGCTATTAACCCGGAGACCCCGTGCGAACTTTTGTACGAACTTGTGACGAAGATTGATATGGTGCTTGTCATGACGGTCTGGCCCGGATTTGGAGGCCAGGCATTCATTCAGGAAGCAGTTGATAGAGTGAAAAAGTTACGGGACAAGTTTCCGACACTGAATATACAGGTTGACGGAGGCGTAAATGAGCAGACGGTGGGTATAGCGGCAAGTCATGGTGCAAACATCTTTGTTGCTGGCACGGCTGTCTTTCGATCGAATGACAAGAGGAAAACGATAAGTGTCATGCGCGATAAGGCTCAAAAGGAGTTTAATACCGCATCAGTCCGGGCATAAACCATGTCAAACGAAAGTATCAGCAGATTTTTTCCTCGCAAGCGTGAGCTCCCTGATGGCCTGTGGATCAAGTGCCCCGACTGCAATGGGATGCTCTACAAAAAAGAGGTAGAGAATCAGAAAAAGGTCTGCCCAAACTGCAAATTTCATTATACACTTTCTCCTGAGGAGCGAGTCGACCTTCTTATCGATCAGGGCACATTTGAGGAGATGCACAGGGATTTGATTCCGGTAGATGTAATCGGTTTTGAAGGGACATTATCTTATAAGGAAAAACTAAAGCAGGCGCAGAAAGATACGGGCAGAAAGGATGCCTGTGTAATGGGTACAGGGAAGTTAAACGACATGCCTGTGGCGCTTGGAATAACGGACTCTCGTTTTATGATGGGAAGTATGGGATCGGTGGTTGGTGAAAAAATTACGCGTCTTTTTGAGCTGGGCCATGACAAAAAATTACCGGTAATTGTCGTCTCCGGTTCAGGGGGCGGCGCTAGGATGTATGAAGGCACGGTATCCCTCATGCAGATGGCAAAGACTTCGGCAGCGATCGCCAGATTTCGTGAGGAGGGCGGACTTTACATTTCGGTCCTAACCAATCCGACAATGGCAGGTGTCATGGCAAGCTTTGCATCAATTGCAGACATACTCATCGCAGAGCCCAAGGCGCTCTTGGGTTTTACTGGACCGCGCGTTATTGCCCAAACTATCAAGCAGGAGCTTCCTCAAGGGTTTCAGACCTCTGAGTTTATGCTGGAGCATGGATTTATTGATATGGTCGTCGAACGAAAGTTCCTAAAGGAGAGAATCTCTCAGATGCTTGTCTATTTAAGCGGCAAGAGTAGTAGTTGAAATTAGAGGTTATATTGTTCGCCATTTCAGATCAGGATCACCCCAATTGAGCTGAATGGCAAGAGAGTTCTTACTCGGTCTTAGTTTATCAATTTCTGTGCTAGGGTGTCTTGACATAAGCAGTGATCGGGCAGTTTTGCTGCAGGAAAAGCAACCGGAGCATCTTGCCCCACCAATCCAAGAGGATATATGGATTATTCCGTCGAAGGAAAAGATAGCAGAGCCGGTTTGGGGGATTAAGAATGGCATTGCAATTGGGCTCTGGCCGACGCGTGGGCCCCGCGGCTTGATTCGAGTTTATGCCCCCTATCTGGGTCATAAACCGCAGCGTGTAGTCAATTTCATTGCAGTCGAGCCAATTGTAGATGAAAAGCGAGGTTTTTCCGAGTTGGAGAAAAGTGATTTCGATAACATCCAAGGCAAGGCAATGTGGAGCGGAAATGAAATTGAGGAGGATTCAAAGCCATGTAATCCATGGAATCCTGTTTCAGGTAAGAAAAGTAAGGTGGGTCATGTAAAGACTTTGAGTCTCTATTTGTAGAGCAGTTTAATAATGGGGCTAGGCCAATAGTTCAGGTAATATTTCGAGATGATAGACCTTATGAGGTCTGTTTCAAGGTCCTCTCTGTAAAAAGTGGCAAAAAAATGAAATCGTGTGTTTTAACCGCAACAATGGGCAATTATGCGCGTCTTCGCCATCTATGGCTTAAGAGCGAGATTGTGGAATCCACAAAATTATGGATCAAGGCTAAACCAAACTCCAATGGCTTTCTCCCTCCATTTGAATGGAAGCATGATCGATTGTTGAAAAAAGTCGAAGAAATTATTGTTGCTGCGACGCCAGATGAGACAGATCCAGCAAAGTCCACATATGCTAAAGAGGTGCCTACTTGGTGGCGCTACGAAGGTCTTGTGGCAACACAATATTGGCGGGCACCTATTCAAAAGGAATTAATGGTGAGAGTTAATGGGCGCAAGACATATTGGAAGCATTCCGCAGATATCCCCGGCGGTGTTGCCTATGAGAACTTTGAATTAGAGGTCCCATTCTCTGCTGGTCAAGAGTTTTATTTTGGCGTTATAACTGACCAGCCTGAGAAGCTGGGTTTTGATAAGGAATGTCGCAAAAATATTACAGATGGTCGCTAGAGATCGAGACGGAAAGTTTATAGAGCGCGAATTAATCAGTAAAATTCACCAATTTGCCCCATGAGATCTTACTTTTGAGCTCTTCTCGTAGATCTTTTGAGTAAACCCACACCTTTATTTGTGAAGCAGTCTGCCAAAAATATTCCTCAGCCTGGACTTTTTCTTTTACTAGTTGCTCAATTACCCGCCACTTGTGATCGTTTATTGTCTCGTATCCTATGAATCTAAGGATCGAAAAATGAGTCTCTTCTTCAATTATCTGATCAAACATCTGACCTTCTTTTAGTTGTGATAACATTTTTTCATATTTTTCAATGATTGGTGAATTTCTTTTATGCGTGATGGGGTTTGTCTTGTGATGGTAGAATACAACTCCATAGTCTTTTGAAAACAGATCTTTGCGATATGAAACCCCATTTCCCTCAAATTCCTTGAGGTCTTGATGATTTTTTAATGTTTTATCAAGTATGGCGGCTATTTGTTCCTTTCTGCCTTTGTGGAGGTGGTCTAGTTGAGGGAAAATTTGATAACTATACCTCGTGTTTGCAAAATCGGGCAGGATAAAAATCTTTCGATATTGCTGGGTTTTGTCCCCGCCAAAGATAGACTTGATTTTTGCCAATGTCTCTGGGTCTCTGGTTTCTCTATTTATTCTTTCTACTTCATTGGTAATTTGCTCTTCTGTTATTGGTTTTCCAATTAGATTTAATACATCTGCGTAGAGGAATCCATGTATAAGCTGAGAAGAGGCTACTAATTCTGTTGCTGCCTCGTAACCATATTTCAGTGCAATGAGCTTTTTTCTGAGTTCGAGGTCGTTCTCGGAGGATTTGAGGTTGCCTACTGACAAAATGATTTTAGCGCTTTGATTCTTATCCTCTTGTTTATTGCAAGATGTAAGGAATAGAAGTAAAAAGCAAGTTATCTGGGTAATGAGGGAACACATAATGAGACGACCTTATTTATATCTTCCGCCTGTATTTAGCGACGTTGCTCCTGATATACCACCCCAAATGATCATCTCACGGCCAGTCCATACAGCTACATGGTTGTATCTCGTGGCTGGACTCCCTGTGGTTGTGGTTGGTCCCCATGTATCGTAAACGGGATCGTAGCGTCGACCTGTATTGACTGCCTGTATCCCGTCGAAACCTCCCCAAAGAATCATCTCTCGACCTGTCCAGACCGCGGTATGGCTGTGTCTTGCCGAGGGTGCAAAAGTAGCAGAGGTTGCAGTCCAGGTGTCTAGTACAGGGTCATATTTGCCGCCTGAATCTAATGCCTGTGTGGAGTCGAGGCCACCCCAAATGATCATATCTCTGCCAGTCCATATGTATGAGTTCGAAATTCTTCCAGCAGGTACACTTGCCGTACTCATTGTAGCCCAAGTGTTTAATATCGGATCGTACTTGGCGCCGCTGTCAAAGTATGTTGTCCCGTCCTTCCCACCCCAGACAATCATTTCTCTACCAGTCCAGACTGCTGTATGCTGAGCTCTGGCTGCGGGGACACCGGCCAAAGTCATAGTGGACCAAGTATTCGTCTGTACATCATATATACCACCGGTATTGAGATAGGAGTTATTATTAAATCCTCCCCAGACTATCATTTGCTTTCCAGTCCAGACTGCTTGATGTTTGCTTCTGGCTGTAGGTGCAGCAGTGGTTGCAACTGAGGTCCAAGTATTTGCTGCGGGATCGTAACTTGAGCCAGAGCTTAGCCAATTAGTTCCATCATACCCACCCCAGATAATCATTTGCTTGTTGGTCCACACTGCCGTGTGTTCTGTCCTAGCGGCAGGTGCACTTGTTGTTGTAACAGCAGTCCAACTATTTGTTATTGGATTATATTTTGATCCAGTGTTAGTGCGAGTACTGCCTGAAATTCCACCCCAGACAATCATTTCTTTTTCAGTCCAGACTGATGTTGCGCTGTTGCGGGCTGAAGGGGCGCTTGTTGTTGAAGTAGCAGACCATGTGTTTTCGAATTTATAAAGTTCGTATCTTCCACCGTTGGCTGTACCTCCGCCCCATACAATCATTTCTCGACCAGTCCATATGGCTGTATGATCTGATCTAGCCGAAGGGGTCCCAGTTGTTAAAGTGGCAGTCCAACTGTTTGCAACTGGGTCGTATCTTCCGCCAGAGTTAAATAATGAGGTACCCGTTCCACCCCACACAATCATTTCACGGTCAGTCCAGACTGCTGAATGATTCATCCTGGCGGCTGGGGCACCAGTTGTTGTTGTAGCAGTCCAGGCATTTGTTACTGGATCATATTTAGCCCCGGTATCTTGAGCACTGAATGGGACAGTCGAACCACCCCATGCAATCATCTCACGGCCTGTCCAGATCACAGGGATGTATACAGTCCCGATAGGATCGCCTGTTGTTGAGATTGCCGTCCATGTGTTTGCAACTGGGTCATATTTACTTCCATCAGGAGGTGGCCAACCACCCCAGATGATCATGTGTTGACCTGTCCAAACCGCACGGTGATATATTCTACCTTCCGGAGCGTTTGTTGTGGATGTTGCTGACCATGTATTCAATGCGGGATCATACATTTCGCCAGTTGATGGCAAGCCTGTTATATTCTCACCACCCCAGACGATCATGTGTCTACCTGTCCATACCGCTGTATGAGAACTCCTGGAAGTAGTACCTACTGTACTTGTTGCTGTCCAGCTATTTAACACTGGATCATATCTGCCACCTGTATTTGTTCCAGAACTACTACCCCAAACGATCATCTCTCTACCTGTCCACACTGCTGTATGTTCAGATCTGGCTGTAGGTGCGTTGGTTGTTGTAGTGGCTACCCAACCATCAGTGACCGGATCATATTTTCCACCATTGTTAGTATTTCCAAGAGTAGCATTTCCGCCCCAGATAATCATTTCTCGACCAGTCCATATAGTTGAGTTGCCATATTTACTTGTTGGCGCACCAGTCATACTCAACGTCTTCCACTCTTCTATTTTATTGGTGGTGGTGAAACTTATATAGTCACTAGCTGTTCCAAGTGAATTCACTGATATAACTTTGAAATAATATTTCGTTGCAGTGAAAAGGATTCCTTTTGGAATATTATAGCTTGTGGTATCTGCCGCTATCCCTTGGAATTCAAACACCAATGGGGCAGAAAATGAACTCTCGTCATCTATCTGTATCGTAAAACTTGTCTCTTCCGGCGGATTGTCCCATTGCACTGTAGTGGTTAACGATTGATCTATAGCCCCATCTGTCGGACTAGTTATATTCAAGAATAAACCCGGTATACCTGTGGTAAAGTCGGTTGTTGCACTCGTTGATCCTATTGAGTTGGTTGCTATTATCTTTACATAATATTTTGTGCCGCCGCCAAGTGTGTTGGCAGGGAGGGTATAACCTGTGGTATCTGCATCTACACCTTGTAGTTCATATACAAAGGGTGAAGTAAATGTGTTTTCATCATCTACTTGTATTGTAAAGGCTGTTTCATCTGTCGGATTGGTCCATGCAAGAGCCGGTGTTAGAGAAGTACCGGTGGCGCCGGCAGTGGGACTAGTGATGGAAAAAGTAGAGGGTGGATTTGTTGGGTTAGGAGGTTGGCCGGTTGAGGAACCAGAGCTATCGACCCCGCCTCCTCCACATCCCATTAAGAATAGGCAGAATATGTAACCGCAGATGTTGGGAGGAAATACCAATAGACGCAATGAAGGTCTTGTCATGGCTTAAACCGTTATATTCTTTATTTTTTACTCAAAAAATCAAGTACTCAAGCACTTGCATGATGTTACCATTTTGAAATGTTAATAGTTGTTGCAATTTTGAAATGTTAATACTGAGAAAACAAGTAGTAGTTAGCCCCGTTTGTAGTAGTTTGGG
>SBBU01000106.1 GCA_005239585.1 Planctomycetaceae bacterium | reverse complement strand
CTCTTTATCTTTCTGACTCCAAACGAGTCTGACAACCGGGTAGCCAGATCTTTGAAACCACTGATCAAAAAACCATTCAAGCTCTTTTGAACAGGAGGTTTCAAAACTTTTTCTTACATTTTCCATTGTAGCCCTTTTTCCTCTAAAATCAGCAAAGAACTTTTTTAATCCTGAGAAAAAGGCCTCGTCGCCCAAAAACGACCTCAGCATATGCCATATACATGCCCCTTTGGAAAAGACAATAGCCATATAAGCCCTTGTTCTATAGATTTGTTCAGATAAAATTGGCGCATCGGGGTCATTGACGATCCCCCCCCTATAGATCCTCGCATACTCCTCAAAGTGCTTACTCGCTGCCCCTGCCCCTCCTGCATGATCAGCAAACATAGAATTTGTATATTGGGCTAATCCCTCAGATATTACATTTGGAAGAGAGACGCTGTAAAAATTATATTGATGAGAAATCTCATCAGCGATCACAAGCGCGCCCAGCGCCTTTTGCGAGCTCTCGACGAGCTTGGCGTAAGACGAGTCGGCCAAAAAGTACTCATTTGAGAGTAATACAAGGCCGGGCAGGCTCACCCCTGCCATCCCTTTCTCTGGCAGCACCTGTGCAATGGCAAGTTTTTCAAACGGAAATTGCCCAAAGCTTGCCTCGTAAAAATTCACAACATCTGTGGCAACTTGCAGCTTTTCCCCTGCCGTCTGTTTGTTATCTGAAAAAGTGTATACCTCTATTGGAAGACCAGATTTAGATTTTGACTCCAACTTCTCATACTTTGCAACCGCCCAACCATATGGGAGCTGCTTGATAAGACCGTCATTAGCAGAATAGGTGAATGTATCAACATCACCACCATCAATTTTCTCCTTTAGAGACCCGGGGCCTGCAACTATATAACCCTTTGGAACTGTCATCTTTAGAGTTAGACTGCCTGTGTTTTCCTCATCCATCGGATAGTAGAGCACATGCGATGAGTAACTAGAGTCTTCACGCACCTGGCCTAACACAAGATAGCCTGCGATTGCCGGATTTTCCCACTTGAATTTAAAAATGGCCTCGAACCGCATGGTAATAGTTGCCTCTGCATCCTTATTCAAAGGCTTGTCCAATCTGATGTATATACGCCTGAGGTTTTGAGGAAAATCAGCTGTTTTGAAATCAAGCGCACCATCTTGATTCACCACCTGTATAACATCGAGCGGAGAGATGTTGAAATCAGCAAGCAATACGCCATCACGCTGTGCGCGGATTACAACAAAATCTGTGATTTCTACCTTGCCTGTTGCTGGATGAACTCTCATATCGATTGAATGGCTCATTATTCGCACATCTCCAGAGAGTTTTGGCTCAGTGCTGTGTGTAACGGGCATGAGTGAACCCGCTGTAGGTGAAAACAGTTCGATACTTTTAAGGACATTATTGAAGGTCTCATAAAGATTGGTCCAATCTTTTTCTTTTGCAGTAAACTGGACTACGAGGTAGCGTGGTTCAAGTGGAAGCCCAAATTCCATGGTCTGATAAATAGGGTCCTGTATCGTTGCATAAACATACGTCTTCCATTTTCGCTCAAATACTATTACATCCTCCAATTTTAACTGTTTATAGTTCTTGCCAAGTGACTGCTTTACCTGCACCTCTCTTGAACTGAGGCCCTCCGGCAGATACTCTGAAGGATAGAGCAGGAATGAAATCCTTGCATCACTGTTATCACCGGGAGAATAGATTACAACCCTAATACCGGACTGACTGACATCTGCCCTCTGCCATCCTAGCGGCTTTAGAAACCGTACCCCCAAGATCGGCTCTGTGTGCCTCTCACTCGTCGCCTTTTGTGTGGTTGTACAGCTTGAAATAACGAACAATAGCAGACATGAAATCAAAAATTTATGCACTCTATCCATTAATGATGATCGTTTGAATAAGATAACACTGATCTCCCTTGGAAGCAACTATTCCCGAGCAGGCTCTGCTGAGGCATTAAACTTTGCGCTAACACTTTCAGGGGGTTTTTTCCAGCGCTTGTGGAGCCAGAACCACTGTTCCGGGTGCTCCTTAATGAAGAGTTCCATACGCTTCGAGTATGCCACAGTAAGGCTCTCTACATCATGTTGATCAGGATAGATCGGTTCTGTTGCTACAAGCCGATGTATACCGTTATCTCTAAAGACCTTTAACGGGATTATTGGCGACTTGTACCTTAGTGCAAGTATAGCCGGGCTCTTAACTGTAGAGGCCGGACGACCAAAGAAATTGATCCACAATCCCCTGGAACCTGCATGTTGATCAACAAGAAGCGCCAAGAGTCTGTTAGATTTGAGTTCCTCCGCCATGCGCGCGGAGGCGTTATATTTTGCTATTATCACCTGTTTCTGTTTGGTTCTTAGATTATCGAGATGCCTATTCAAAAGAAAATTATCCATTGGACGGGCGATAGAACTCAAGGGATAGCCCTGTCTTGAAACTGCCACACCGCCTAGTTCCCAGTTGCCAAGATGTGCTACTACTAGTACTCCTCCTCTACCTCCTTTCAATGCCTCGGAAAAAAAATGCATATTCTCAAGTTTAACAAGTCTGTCAATGTCTCTCCTACGCAGCATTTTTCTGAGGAGGAGAGTCTCTATTAATAACAGTCCAAAGTTTTGGTATACCTTTTTTACTATATCCTTTGCTTTTACAAGATCATCTCCAACTATTCCTGACTTGATAATATTATCCATAGCTATTTTTCTATGACTTGGGTCCAACCAGTAAAACAGCTTTGCCATAACCGCTGAAATTCCGTATGCCCTCTTATAACTTGTGAAATTCACCATGAGCTCAAGATACCTGACAACCAGATAGACACAGATCTGATATAGCGGAAATTTGCGGAGTTTGAACCTGCGCATCAAGTAATCTTTATGGTTGTGATTTTTTGCTGTACAAGCTCTTTAAGTTTGGTGTCAACGATTCCCTCTCCCTCGGCAACTTTCATCTGAACACGAAGCACATAGAGTTTCAGGTCAAAATCCTTCGGCTTTAGCTTTAACGCATCTTTTTCAGTGGTCACCAGAAAATCGACCATAAATTCCTTCGACTGTGTATTAATAGCGCTTATCTCATCAGGTGAAAAGACATGATGATCAGGATACGATATAAACTTGGCGATACCAATCCCCATAAATTCCAATGTCTTTTTGAATGAATCGGGATTGCCTATGGAACAGAACGCCAGAGACTGGGAGTTTTTTACCGTTTCGAATCTGACATCCCTGCCATCCTGAATACCATATAATGAGACTGGCGAGTGCCCACACAAGATAATGGGTTTGTTGTAGAGACTCAGCTCGTTCTTTAGACTAGAGAGGGTCTCTTTTGTAACCTGATCAGCATGCGTGACAGCTATGATATCTGCCCTTGACAGGGCTCCTTTCGACTCCCTGAGCAAACCAGCAGGAATCAATGAATTATTTGAAAATGGATTCATAGCGTCTACCAAAACAACATCTAAATTTCTGTCGATTGCAAAGTGCTGGAACCCATCATCAAGGATAATAACATCAGGTTTATATGATGAAACAACCTGTTTAGCTAATCGCTTGCGATTAGGTTCTGCGAAACGTCTAACCTCTGGCAGGTCAAGCTCCATTCCCTCATCATCTATCTTCCCATAACCCCGGGCAAGGATTGCAACCCGTAGATTGTGCTTGGCAAACCACCTCGCTAAATGATGAACCATTGGCGTCTTGCCTGTACCGCCACAGGTAATATTCCCTACACTAACCACAGGACAAGGGGGCCTGTATTTCCCGAAGAATCCAATTCTATAGAATACATACCTGAGCTTGTGTAATAAGAGATAACCTACTGACAAACATTTCAAGGCGAGCAACAAAACCCTGGAGAAAAACCCCCTCGCCTTGCCATGAATCAAATCCAGGTATCTCTGTTTCACAACCTAATTTTATCAAACAGACCAAAGCAAGCAATACTGGCTTGGGATTGTAATTGTTGAAAAAATGTGTGGGAAAGGTTTTAAAATTCTCAAGTTCAATAAGTGCAACGCTTAGGCTTTCTAAGTACGAGATAATATATTACGTATCTGTAATTCTCAATGGCTGAACAATTACGTAACGGTTACCGTAAACGGAGCATAGTAGAAATACGATTGGCACAGTTGATAGTTTATGTAATAAAAGCTACCAGATAGTGTTAAGACCTTTTGTGGGTCCGTGTTGCCGATATATTCCTAGCTGCTCCGAATATTCAATCACAGCGTTTTAAAAGCGCGGCATACTTGTGGGAACGTGACTTACACTCTATCGGCTTTTGCGTTGCGCCCGAT
>SBBU01000022.1 GCA_005239585.1 Planctomycetaceae bacterium | reverse complement strand
CTGTGCTCTCCTGCTTGCTCTGTGGCCTCCTTCAATGAGTGTATGTAAGTTGCATAATCACAATAAGTTACGGCACAAAAAAGTGTTGACAAGCGAGATTTCAAGCCGCCACATGTATATTATGCAACATTATATGTACGGAGGTGGTATGTGAGCATGGGCGGAAATGCTAAATTGAGCAGTATATTGCTGCTTCTAATGGGCAGCGCCTTTACGTTCACGCCGCTACAGGAAACGCAAATTCCTTATCTTGATGTACAAAATGGTACTGTAGTTGTAAAATACGCCTCAACACTTTCGGAAATACCTACTCGTACTTTAAAACCAATGAACACCCCTTCATTCAATGTAGCAACAGTTGAGGCCGTGCCGGGTCAAGAGACAACAGTTGCTATTAACCTAGCTAACCCTGACTTTACTCTACTCGTTGGCGTTGAAGCAATTGTCGTATATGACGCATCAGTATTACAGGTCCTAGGAATCCAATCAGGATCTGCCATTCCAGGAGACTGGTTTAGCTATACAGCCATCGTATCTAATTGGGCCGCCTTTGCATCTACCAGCTCCTCATTTTCAGGTGTTATGGTTGAAGGCAACATTTGCAATCTTAGAGTTGCCGTCAACAGCGCAGCCACACCTGGTACATTTGCTCCTATCGCAGTTTTTGATGGGGCGCTTATTGATGACATGTTTAATTTTATTGCTTTCTTAACAAACAGTGGTGGCGTTCAGGTAATAGGAGTTGTTCAGCCTCCACCGGATCAGCCTCCCAGTCAACCACCCGAGTCCCCGCTTCCTCCACAGACTTTTACTGATCCTGTACAACAGTATCTAAATGACAACCTCACTACAAATTCATCTAGTGGAACTACTCAGCTTGTTATCCCTCAGGGCACAACAGACGGGACCACTGATTCTGATTTTAGCGCAAAGACCAAAGATTTTCTTGATCAATTACAGTCTGGCTTAACATTTACAAGTTCTACATACACATCTCAAACAGACAACTACCAAGCTGGCGACTCAACATATACTCTAATTACAGTGTTAGGGTAGGATGGGTCAAACAACACAAGCGGAACCGCTGTCATAGTAGACACGATAACTAGAACAAACATGATACTTATAGTATCTGCCGGTGATGGTGCTAATGGTAACGATGGCACAGCTGAACAGAGTGCAGGGCATGGTGCTGCCGGCGGTTCAGCAACAGCATATTCCGGAAGCAACAGTCTTATACTAGTAGTAGCTGGCAATGGTGGAAATGGTGGAGCTGCATATGGCAATACAGATGGAGCCAACGGCGGTGCTGGCGGCGAATCAATCGGTACCCTTGGTGAAGGAACCACCGGTGGACAGTCCTTCTCGTCAGCTGGTAAGGGCGGAAATGGTTCTAATGCAACAGGTACAGGGACAAAAGGTGGACTAGGTGGAGACGGCGGGATTAGTAAATCACAAGGAAGCAGCAAATCAGATGTTAGATCAGTAGGTGGAAATGGGTCGAACGGTGGAGGCGGAGGACATGGTGGGAACGGCGGTCATGCAAAAATCACAGGTTCAGGCAACAGCGGTGCCAATGTAACAAGAGCAACTGGTGGAAATGGCGGAAATGCCGGAGCCGGTGGCAATTCCAACTCAAAAGGTGGCAATGGTGGTCACGGCGGCCGTGGCGGTAATGGACTCGGCGCACTTGCCTCTGTAGAAAACAAGGCATTCGCAGGAAATGGAGGCAACGGTGGTAGCGGCGGAATAGGCACAACCGCAGGCAAAACAGGTAACAACGGAAAGGCTGGCATAGCAAACATAAAGGGACCCAATTAATAGGCCCTACCAGAGCCGTTTTAGTATAATTGACCAAAGTGAATCTAAAATATATTAGGGCTATTCTCGTTATTTTTCTTGCCTTTATCTGCCTATGGATTGTCTATAACGCAGCATATCCCAATCAAAATTATCCAGACCAGGATCCTCGCAAGCGACCTGACACAACAAATCGAAATAACCCCAATGAAAATAACAATAACTCTTCCAATACAAAACAAAATGGAACTCCTAAAAAAACTTTCAATCTTAAAGGAACTGTCAGACAAGCCCCTGATCTATCGCCGGTAAACAACGCCCTTGTGGAAGTTACTTGCGAGAACTTTAACATTACAAACTATACAAATGGGAGTGGTGAGTTTGCTGTTTTTAATATCCCTTTCTCAAAAATCGCAGTGGTTGCTAACCTCCAGGATGGAAATTCCTCCCAAGGAGTCTGGCTCGAGCCAAAAAGCAACGATGAAACAATCGACATCATTTTACCGTGCGGGGCAGTCTTGCAAGTCTACGTGACAAACGAGCAAAACACCCCGGTAACAGAGGCTAGCGTATCGCTTACGAATGTTTTTTTCTTCAGACGCGTATATCAAAAATCTAACGCTGTCAAACAACGCCTTGTTAAAAAAACAAATAACTTGGGGATAGCCGAATTCAAAAACATACGCCTCTCAAAGCTCGAAAATAAGCTCGAGGAATACTGGCTCGTTGCAAGCCACCCCCAATATCACAATGAGTTCAAGTATCCAATCGATGTAAAAAATGGCGTCAACTACGTCACTGTGGTCCTAAAAAAGGACGCACAACCATCAACAATAATAGGAAGACTGGCAGCAAAAGGAGAAACGTTTCTTGCCAACCGTCCCGTATCGCACATCATCGAGACCCCTGATGGAAAGCATTTCTCGGCAAGCACAAAGACCGATCAATCTGGCACTTTTTTCACAATACAGGGCAAGACCGATATCGTAAAAAATGGTGCTTATCAGACTAGAATTTTTATTAAAGTCTGGATAGAAGGTTACAAGCCATTCGAAAAGCTTGTTACTTCTGAGCTTCGAGTAGGAGAACACGTTGATATAGGCATAATCGAATTATCTCAAGGAAACAGGATCAATGGCTATGTATACGATGAAAAAGGCAATCCCATCAAAGACGCAATCGTTGCCATTGAGAAGGCAGGTCAGATAAGAACAGAGCGCTCTTTGCGGTTAAAGACCAATGAACTAGGCTACTTTGAAACAAACAGCATTGGTGATGATCTATATGATATATTTGTTGAATCTAAGGAGTATCCTGCAGGAAGCGTTAATCTAAACAATTGCTTGCTCAAAAACGTACAGCCAAACACCTTAAATATCCAATTCAGGCTTGTAAAGTAATTGCTCTTTTAGAACTCACCCGATATAATATTCCGCCGTTCGCCGCTTTACGAAAGAAATGGTGATTTAAATGGTAGATGTACCTTATTACAATAGTGAAGGTAAACAAACGGGCGCATTGCAGATTGATGAGGCCCTGTTTGGCAACCAAGTCAAAAAGAAGCTGCTCCATCAACTTGTGATAGCCTATGAGGCAAATCAGAGGCAGGGCACTGCCTCAACAAAGCGCAAATCAGAGGTGGAAGGTTCCAGCAGAAAACCATGGGCTCAAAAACACACAGGCCGCGCAAGGCACGGCATGATCCGCTCTCCTATATGGCGGCACGGAGGGATCATCCAGGGCCCTAAACCAAGGGATTATTCTTTAACCATCACGAAGAAGATGCGGCAAGCTGGTCTTAATTCAGCTGTCCTGGGGAAATTACTCGACAACGAAATCGCTGTAATCCAAAATATCACCCTCCTAGGTGAAAAGCCTAAGACTAAACAAGTCAGTTCAATAATAAAAAAAATAGGCTATAAGAAGAGTCTTTTACTCTGTACCGAGTCATACGACAAGAATACTTTTCTTTCAACAAGAAACATTCCGCGTGTACAGCCACTCCCTGTAAACGACATCAATGCATATCACGTACTCCGCTACAGCAAAGTCCTTTTCACACGCCCAGCTTTCGAGAAGCTAGTCAAGGAACGAAGTGGAGCTGTTAAAGAAATACCACTTACGGATGTAACGACATGAAAGATGTACGAGATAATATAAAACAGCCGCATCTTAGTGAGAAGACATCTGACCCTAAAAGGCTGCCAAAATACAACATCTACACATTTATCGTGCATAAGAATATAAACAAGAACGAGATAAAGCGCTCTGTCGAGACAATCTACGGAGTAAAGGTGGCAAAAGTAAGGACTCTTATCATGAAAGGTAAGAGGAAAAAAATGAGAAACATGGCTCAGTTTGGAAGGCGTAAGGATTGGAAAAAAGCCTATGTCAGACTAAAGGAAGGCTACAGACTCGACATAATATAAAATGGGAATTAAAACATTAAACCCCGTGACACCTTCACAAAGGTCCATGACTTTCTCTGACTTTTCAGAGATCACAAAAACGAAACCGTATCGACCCCTTACAAAAGCACTTCGAAAGAGAGGCGGTAGAAATAACAAAGGTCGTCTCACGGTCAGACACATAGGAGGAGGCCACAGACAGAGATACAGATTTATTGACTTTAGACGAGACAGAAAAGACGTACAGGGAATCGTTGAGGCGGTAGAATATGATCCGAATAGAACCTGCCGCATAGCATTAATAAAATATCCTGATGGCAAGAGAAGCTACATACTCTGTCCAGAAGGCCTTGGGGTAGGCGATACTGTAATATCAGGTAACAAAGTCGAGCCTCGAAAGGGAAATGCAATGCCTCTCAAGAGCATTCCGACAGGACTATTAATTCATAATATTGAACTTGTTCCCGGTCGTGGCGGTCAGCTTGTAAGATCTGCAGGGACATTTGCACAGCTGCTTGCAAAAGAAGGCAACTATGCACATGTCCTTTTGCCTTCAGGTGAGATAAGAAAGGTCCATGTAAAATGTATGGCAACGATAGGGCGGCTTGGAAACATAGAGAACGCCCTTATCACAATTGGAAAGGCCGGTCGCTCAAGATGGCTCGGCAAACGTCCTTCGGTAAGAGGAGTGGCAATGAACCCAATATCACATCCGATGGGCGGAGGTGTTGGGCGAAAGGTTGGCCGAGACCCCATGTCAATATTCGGAAGACAGCTTGCCAAGGGTGGAATCACGCGATCTGGCCATAAGGTATCGGATAGATTCATCATCCGTCGCCGCAGATTCGGCAAACACCAAGTGAGGGTAGAATAATGTCAAGATCGGCAAAAAAAGGACCTGTTATTGATCCAAGACTTTTGGAAAAAATCGCAAAGGCCAAGTCGTCAGGAGATCACAAGCCCATCCGCACATGGTCACGCTGGGCGACTATAACGCCCCAGTTCGTCAATTTGACCCTTGAAGTACATAATGGAAAGACCTTTATAAAGGTCTTTGTTACAGAAGAAATGGTCGGACACAAACTAGGGGAATTTGCACCGACAAGAATATTCAAAGGCCACCCCGGCATTAAGAAAGAAGAGCCAGTTAAACCTAAATAAAAATGGCAGACGATAAATCATATACATACAGACTGCGTTACGTGAGGATCTCACCTCGCAAACTACGTTACGTCGTAGACCTTATTCGCGGTAAATATGTCAACTCTGCAGATTCAACCCTTAAATTCTGTAACAAACGTGGGGCACCAATGTGCAGAAAACTTCTTCTTTCCGCCATAGCTGGCACATCAGAGCTTGCCGATAAGAGACGTACTGACCTTGACGTAAATAAACTATACGTCCATGAGATACGAGTTGACTCTGGTCCGACACATCCACGCTTTACTCGCAGAACAAAACCTGGATTTAGAAGACCCTACCTAATTAGAAAGAGATGGAGCCATTTGATTCTGGTCCTCAAAGAGAGAAAAGAAGAGAAAGAACCAACGCCGGAATCCAAAGCTGTACAAGCCAAGGCCCCGGAAAAAGAAACGAAAAAAGAGGTGAAAACCAAGAAAATAAAGACAGCAGACAAGAAATAATTATGGGACATAAAGTATCTCCAACCGGCTTTAGAATAGGGATCACTGAGGATTACAGATCAAAGTGGTTCTCGAAGACGAAAAGGGAGTTTGGAAATAGAGTAGTAGAAGATGCGAGAATTCGCAGACATTTACTAAAAGAGTGCGCCCCTGCCGGGATCTCAAAGATTGAGATTGAGAGGATAGGAGATCTTATTAAAGTTGTCATGCATTCAGCTCGGCCTGCCAATATAGTTGGAAGAAGAGGCTCCAAAATAAATGAACTCAGTGAATACATAAATAAATTATCAGGCAAACGTGTCGAAATAGATGTTGTGGAGGTGAAAAATCCTGTCTCAGACGCACAACTAGTAGCCAACTCTATAGCCGAACAACTGGCAAGAAGAGCCCCTCACCGCAGAATTATGCACAAATATGCTGAGATGGTAATGCAGCAGAGCGATGTTAAGGGAATAAAACTTCAATGTAAAGGAAGACTAGGTGGCGCTGAGATCGCACGAAAGGAACACCTTAACATCGGAAAGATTCCACTTCAGACCCTTCGCGCTGTGATTGATTATGCAACGGCAACAGCTCACTTG
>SBBU01000052.1 GCA_005239585.1 Planctomycetaceae bacterium | reverse complement strand
ATGAAAACGTGCCGCTTGCTGAAAGGATCTTTTCACGACCATGTCCAACATTTATGCGCCTTTCGCTTCCCGGTCTGACTCCCTTTCCATCCTGAATCGCAGTGAATCCTTTCCACCAGTAGCTCATCTCGGATCCAATAAAATTATTCTGCTTCTCTCCGCCCGCCTCCGCAGTTATTGTCAGATCAAATTTCTGTCCACCCCTTAGCAATGCAGTGGGCTCGCCAAATGTGAATGAAAATTTCCAATCATGTTCAAGCGGCCCAGTCTTCCCTTTTGTCCATCGATTGTGAACAGTAACGCTGCCACGAGATATTGCAATATTGGTTATATACCAATTATGGTCCGGGTGGCCGCTTGTCTCTTCCGATTTGATATTATTAGGATTTACTTTGACTGTTACTAGTTTCCAGACATTAAGCGGGGGAAGTTTATTCTTTTCTGCAATCTCAAGAGTTATTTTTACTGACCCCGAACTACCTGTGAATTTGTAATTCTCCGGGGATCGTTTTATCTGAAAGTTCATATTATAGCTCTCTTTGTGATCGATGTCTGTTTTCCACGATGAACCTTTTGCAAGTCTCGCAAGCTCTTCCTGCTGATCCCTTGAAAATGTGGAAGAATCCTTTGTCTTATCCCTGCTTAAAATTGCTGTGACCCCCGCTGGTGCATCTGTTAAACCCAGCTTTAGAAGCCAACCGCTTTTAGGAGGAAAAGCCTCTGGATATGTCTTTTTATCTACAACAAATCTAACTGTAGCATCCAATGGAGTCCTTGGCAGGGTTACTCAATAGGTGTAAATATACCTCTCTTCTTTCTCCACAAATTTTTTATCTATGACGTGAGCAGCAGAAGGAAACGGAATAAAGGGCAGCTCGTAACCTTTCCACGTTGAATTTGAATAGACGAGAACATCTCCAGCCGTTCCCTCTGCATACCAGTTATATTTTGTGTTTAGGTCTGACCGCAAGGCTGAAAGAAAGTCCCGGATCACTGGAGCAGGGTGACCCGTGAGGTCATTACCGAGATACTCGGCAAGGTCATATAAATCGGAGCTGAATACCTCTTGGTATTTTCCGCTCTCCCATGCAAAAATTAAAACTGTCAGCTCTTTTTCGAGCTGAGCCGCAAGTTTTGGCCCATATTCTTCGAGATCTTTTGAAGAGGTTATGCCGCTCGGTATTGGATCATAGTTTATCTTGAAATCCGTTTTCTGCCCATGATAAATCAAGTGTTTTTCCAAGTCATGGATAAATCTCCCAAATCTTCTTATATTGTCTTGTGGTTTAACCGGCTTTTTCTTATTTATATATTTTTCCAGCTGCTGTTCTAATATTGCAGCAAGCTCCTCAAGGCTAATTTTTATTCCAAGCTCTTTCTCTAGCGCAAGTTTGAGAATAGGCCAAATATTGTCAAATTGTTTTTTGCATGTAGAATAACGCTCCTCCCATTTCTTCAAAAACTCATCATTCTTTATAAAGTTTTCTTTAAACCAATCTTTTACGACAGGAGAAGTAAACTTTTCCCAGTTTTTAGCCTGCGTTGGATCCTGTGCAAGCTTCATCATGGCAAGAAAATTAAAGAATGCGGGATTTGCGGTCTTGAGATAGCCCTTCATCGATTCGTAAACCTCAAAAGCCTCTGTAGATTTTGTGCCATAAATTTCATTTAGGTCCTCCGCGCTTAAAGGACCTCCTTTTTGAGTTACTATATCAAGCGCCTTGTTTATCTTTCCAAATCCACCAACGAGTGACATCTTCATCACCTTATCCATGAAATTTGGATCCCATTCATTGGGATCTGCTGTCTCCGTCCCCTTTAACCACTTGGAGATCGACCAGTCAGAGAAATGACCAAGCCATGCATCTGCATATTTCCCGTCTGGCGTGACGGATGCCTTGACTTGGGTAAGTTCCCATTTCTTCCCATTTAGGGACATAACACGCAGATCATCAGCGCTACTCGCTGGCGGATTGAGCTGGAACCTGACCTTAACCGGTCTTTGAAACTTCAAGCCATCAGGCTCTAACCTCATAATAGAAACAGGGACACATTCAGCAGGAAATGGAAATGGCGAATCCGACTTGGGTACAAGCCATACCTTGGTATCCTTTGGTGCTGCGCCTTCGGGGATCTCTACATGTGTTCCGGTACCAGTTGGACCTTCAAATCTTGCTATGATCTTAGCTGGTCCTTCTGTTTTTTTTGTATCCTTTTCCTTCCCGTCACATGAAACAAGTGTGAAAATAGAAAATAAAAATACCATTCGAATCATATAACCTCCAGAAGAAAGAGAGTTTCGTGAATTCTATCTTAAAGATTAGCCTCAATCAAGTTGATTTCTTTATCTCATTAAAATAAGCTCGATAACGGTTTAATTAAGGTATCGTATGAAGATTTCTCGCTCTAATTTTATATTCTTAATTATTCTCACAGGTTGTGCCACTGAGAAACGGCACTTTGACTATCCCCTCACACGAACAGATAACATCGTAGGCGACTATCACGGGACAAAGGTTCATGATCCATACCGGTGGCTTGAAGATCCAAATTCGGAAGAAACACTAAAATGGGTGGAGGCGCAGAACAAAATTACAGATGCCTTTATCAATTCCTCACCTACGCGCAAGAAGATCAAAGATCGACTCACTGAACTGTGGAACTACCCCAAATACTCCGTGCCACGAAAGATAGCTGATCGCTACGTTTATTCCAAGAATGACGGCCTTCAGAATCAATCGGTGCTCTATATGCAAAAAGGACTCGATGGCAAGCCCCTAGTCGTTATTGATCCCAACAACCTAAGCCCCGATGGCACTACTGCCCTCACAAGCCAAGTATTCTCAAGGGATGGAAATTACCTTGCATATGGAATATCAAAACATGGGAGCGACTGGCAGGAAATCAAAATTCGAAATGTTGATACGGGTAAGGACTATGATGAAGTCATAAAATATTGCAGGTACGCTGGTATAGGATGGAAGCACGATAATTCAGGTTTTTACTACAATCGCCACCCCGAGCCCGGCACTGTACCAAAGGAAGATCAAACTAATTACAGCCGAGTCTACTGGCATAAACTTGGGACACCACAATCAGAGGACAAACTTGTCTATGAGCGTCCAGAGAACAAGGAACTAGGACTCTACCCATTCATAACCGATGACGGCAAGTACCTTATAATCCATATTTATCATGGAACGAGTCGGAAGAACGGAATCTACTATCGAGAAGTAGAGAGCGATAAACCTTTTACCTGCCTTTTCAAAGTAGGTGAGGCAAGATTCAATCTAATAGACAATATAGAGAGAGTCTTCTATGTATTAACTGACCTTGATGCACATCGCGGACGAATTGTCGCTGTTGATCTTGAAAATCCAGACCGCAAGGACTGGAAGGAGATAATCCCACAGCAAGGCGATGTCGTTTCCCATGTCAAAATGGTCAATGACAAGTTTGTAATAGCATATATGCACAATGCGCACCATCTACTAAAACTTTACGATGTTAAGGGCAAATTCATCCGAGAAATCGAACTCCCTACCCTTGGCTCTGTCCATTCACTCTCTGGCAAGAGACTCGATAATGAACTATTCTTTGGCTTTGAATCATTTCTCTTCCCAATAACTATCTTCAAGTATGATCTAATCACTAACAGCCTAGATCAATTTCACAAGTCTGAAATTGAATTCGATCCATCCATCTATCAGACCAAGCAGGTCTTTTACAACTCAAAGGATGGGACTCGCGTGCCAATGTTTATTACCCATCGCAAGGGTCTTGAACTGAACGGCAACAATCCCACCCTGCTCTACGGCTATGGCGGGTTCAACATAGGTTTGACGCCTCACTTTTCAGTGTCGCGGCTCGTTTGGCTGAGCAACGGAGGTGTTCATGCCGTCGCAAACATTCGAGGCGGAAATGAATTTGGTGAAGATTGGCATAAAGGAGGGATGCTTGATAAAAAGCAGAATTGCTTCGATGACTTTATAGCTGCGGCTGAATGGCTGATAAAGCTAAAGTACACAAGCCCAGAGAAACTTGCAATTCAAGGGGGAAGCAATGGAGGACTATTGGTTGCTGCATGCATGACACAAAGGCCAGAACTCCTTGGAGCTGTAATATGCCAAGTGCCCCTAACCGACATGTTAAGATATCACAAATTCGCAATCGGCCGTTACTGGATACCCGAATACGGGGATCCTGAGACCAATCAAGAGCACTTTAATTTCATCTACGCATATTCGCCACTTCACAATGTAAAGAGAGGAACAGCATATCCACCAACACTTATTATTTCTGCGGACACGGACGATCGTGTTGTTCCTGTCCACGCAAAAAAATTTGCAGCGGCATTACAATCGGCTGATATTGGAAAGAATCCCATCCTACTGCGTATTGAAACAATGGCAGGCCATGGAGCCTGGAAACCTACGACCAAAGTGATCGATGAGGTAACAGATATATATACTTTTCTATTCCAAGTCTTTGGGATGAATATGAAATAAGACATCTACTGTTGGTACTCCAATTGCAAATCAATGAGACAAAAAGGTACTCCCCACAGCAATCTGCCAGAGGAGGAGTGGGATATTCGGCAAAGGCGAATAAAATCTTGTTTTTCTAAAGATTATTATAGGGGAAAACTGTTCCTAGCTGTTTATATCTATGAAGAATAGAGTTGTGCAAGAACGAGAGTTGCTGCAACGATTAAAAATGGGAGACAATGGAACCTTTAATGAGATTTACAAGAGGTATCAGAAAGGAGTGCTCGACTATGTATACAGACTCTCTGGATTTAATCAGCAACTTGCAGAGGATGTTGCGCAGGAGGTCTTTTTGAACCTTTGGAAGTCCCGCAATGACCATGATCCTGCCAAGCCGCCTCAACCCCTGCTTTTAACCATGGCCCGTAACACATGGATTAACGCATCCAAACGAGAATCGATTCGAAAAACAGCTCCTCTTCACGAAGAGACTCCCTCTCGGATAGAGACGCCCTATCAAACCCATAACCTAAATGAACTTGAAATCACAGTTGATAAATCCCTTGGAGGATTGAACGAACCGATACGAGAGGTCTTTGTCCTGAGCCGTTACCATGGGCTCAAGTACTCTGAGATTGCCCAGATGCTTGGAATATCTATCAAGACAGTAGAGGCACGCCTAAGCGAGGCACTGGATGTCCTGTGCGAAAAGCTGAAAACTTTTGTGGAGGAATAAGAGATGGAATGCAAAGCAATAAAGGAACTAATCATACATGAGGTCAGTGCAAACGCTTCACCTGAAGAGTCAAGTCTGCTTCAAGGACACCTCAATGAATGTCCCAGCTGCCAAAAAGAGTATAGATCCTATAGAAATACATGGCAACTCATGGGAAAAGCAAGATCAGCCGAGCCTGTCAACAAAAGTTACAAATCAGAAAAACTCAAGGAGCTAGATAAGCGACCAGTCAAACTGTGGCTCCCCATTTCAATTGCTGCTCTGGTAATCATATCTGTTTCACTTTACATAGTGCTAGCCACAAAAAACCCCCAGAATGATCCATACTTTGAACGTACCTTTGCTGATGGAAGTTTCATAAGGGCAACCAAAACTAGCAAGGTCACTGCAATTTCCAATGAGATTTTAAGACTCGAAAATGGAAGCCTGCGTGTAAAACTTTCCAAAAACAGCTCTAAAGAGCTCAGTACAATTCAGACTGAAACGGCGATAGTTACTATAAATCAATCTGACATTTTTAATCAGCCTGTTACTAATTCACCTGATGACAATGGTGTAGACTGCACCATCGAATTTCAAGGAGGGACGAATATGAAAAAAATTACACTTATCACAGTCGTTGCAGGGATCCTGCAAATAGCAAGCCCTTCCAGTTCACAAACTCTACAGGTCAAGGCAGGCGAGGTCGCATTGATCGAGCAGAGTCAAGAACCTGTCAAAATAAGTAAGGAGGTCAAAGAAAGGCTTGAGGGACTTGTAAAACGCCTAGGTGATGACGACCCAACAATTCGAGACAAGGCTCAGAGTGAGCTCGAGCAGTTTCTCGACAGCGCAGCAAAACTTGAATGGCTCAAGAGGCTCTCCACGGATTCTGATCCCGAGACAAAAGCCCGTGTCGAACGAGCTGAAAAATTCTTCTTCACATGGGTTCAAAAGAAGGTGATTAATGGGGCAGAACTCAAGCTTATCCCATCTAAAACGGAAATTCGTATCGGAGAGGATGTGCAAGTTGATTTCAGTGTTGAGGTCATAAATACTGGGAAGGAAAAGCTATATGTTGCAGGCGTGCACAACGACAACTGGGGGTCCTTCAGGCAGTTTGAGATACTTACTCCAGATGGTGAACAGAAATCTGGCAAACCTATCGGTGCGTTGATCTGAAATTGCTTACCCGGAACTGTCCCGTTGGGACCTAACGAAAAGATAACCTATAAGATGCTCTCACTGCTTATAGATGGAAATTTCGCCAAGTCAGGAGAATATAAAATTCGCGTGGTTGCGGGTAAATTTTCTGCCTTTGATGAGAAAAAGCAACTTGCCGACATTCAAGGTGCAACGGATATTATTTCAATAAATGTTTTACCAAAGAAAGATCAAGAGGACACTAAATGGATCAAAGAGGGGAAATGTCCGGGTGGTGGTTTAAAAAAGGATGGCGGCTGCTGTCGCTGCAACAAGTGCATTGATAAAGAGGACACATGTCAAAGGTGCGGCAAAGGTAGTTATCTTCATGCTTTGTGCTATGGCTGCGCCAAGGAGCTTGGAATATGTGTACATTGCCAACGAAAAACGGATTCAGTCAAAGACGACGACAAAAAATGGATTAAGGAGGGTAAATGCAAAGGTGATCATATCTTCGGTAGCGGTCACGATCAAAAGCCAGCCAAGTGTGTGCGTTGCGTAGAACTCTCCTATGCAGGAGGCTGGGGACCAACACCAGCTCTGTGCAGCGCTTGTGGTAAAGAACTCGGTATTTGCAGGTACTGTCATCGCAAACTTGAATAACGCGCTGGATCAGAAAATCCTGCGAAACCAGAGAGGCGATCGAAATCTTCATCTGCCGAGTATATTTCAGTAACACCTGAGCACCTCATGTTATTAACCCACCCATCGATTCTATATTGTTGATTTTAGACTTGAACTTCGTCAAGAGCTTCAAATTGAATGGCTTGTGCTATGCTAGTATAATCATTCTTGGTTGTTCTTTTGCAATTTGGGGGCGAACTGGGTTTCGACCGGATGGAGGGTACCAAGTTAGCGTACCGAGGCTGCAAGTGGCTCGTAAAATGACTTGCGAAATATTCAAGCCGAAACATATAGTGTTGCTGCACTAAACTAAAAAGTGTAGCCGCCCGCTGGATCGGCCTGAAGGTCTGGTAGTGGCGTGGGGATCAGGCTCACCCGAGGATTCTGTCGTGGGGTCTCTTGGGGACATGAATACCACGGCTTTGCCCTGCCAAGGCCCGCCCGATGGCCAACGCAGGGTAAGCAAAAATATCGGGACATGTGCGTAGCAGGCTTGGGCTTGACTATCTCGGGACGAGGGTTCGATTCCCTCCGCCTCCAAGAAATGAGTTGATTTGTGAAATATGGGGCCGTGAACCAGTGCTAAGCACGGTTCACGGCCGTGCAGCGTGCCGAAGGCACTGCTGCACGGTTCGATTCCCCTCGCCTCCAGTGGGATTTTATGATTGAATAACTACAGATTGTTCAATTGTGCTTTAATGATTATTTCAGTAATGGGTAATTCCCAGTTAATTTCGCATGGTTTCCTATATGTCTAGCAAAATTCTCTCATTTGGTTTTTTACTCCTGCTTGCGTCAACATTTCAATCACCTCAGGGAGAAAAACAAAGTCATACGGTTACTGAAAAATGCCCAAATGAATGCTCTCTCTGCAAGGAAGCAATTGACAAGGCACTCGGGTTTTTGAAAGAAACTCAACAAAAGGACGGCAACTGGCCGGGATGCGAGTGGTCTGGCTTTGGAGAGCAAAAGAAAATGGGAATTTCAACACAATGTATGGCAGCAGCTGCCTGTGGTCTTGCCTTTCTTGCTGAAGGAAGTACAACAACAAAAGGTAAATTTAAGGAAAACATAAAAAAGGCACAGGAATTTGTTCGAACATGGGTTATAGATGGTCAGGCAAAGGATACAGGTCGGATTGGCAGTTCACCAGCAAGTAGAAACCTCTGGTCAATTGGTATGTGCCTTTTATTTCTATGTGAGCTATATCGACTCGAAAAGGATCCTAAAGATGCAGAGGCGATTAAAAAACTCGTCACGTACTTTGAACCTCTTCGAGCCAAGGATGGTCATTTCAAACAAGGCGCTGCTCCATACGAAAATAGCAACAAAGGTGTATCTTCAGATGTAGCCGTAGCACCAACAAATTGGGCAATACTTACCTTATCTTTCGCAAAACGAACCTCGATTGACGGATTGAAAATTGATAACGATTTCTTCGAAAAGGCCTTTGAGTACTACAAACAATGCGAGATAAAAAGCGGAGGTCTTATCTACGCAGTCAAAACTATGGCGATAGAAGGTAAGCTCCAACCAAAAATGTGCGTGAGTCGCAGCATCTGTGCCCTAATCGCCCTTTATCTCATCGAGAAACAAAAGGAGGATATCTACAAACATCTAGCTGACTTGACAAAAAAACACATGGATGATCTCTGTTTCTTCTACATATCTAACATCTCAGTCTTCTGGGGAGCAATGGCATCGCACCTCTTAGGCAATGAAGAATGGGAAAAGTTCAAAAAGTTATACATCCCAAAGATTCTAAAATTTCAGAAAAAAAATGGCAGTTTCACTCAGCTTGCTGATGAACCTAGTGGGCTAAACGATTACATGACCAAGGGTAGAAGGACTCATACAGATGATATCGGCGAGCCTTATGTCACTGCTATCTTTGCGCTAACTATGCAGCTTTCTAAAAATCACGTCAGCTTTTTTCCTGGCATGCGCTAAGCCTACTGAGCTGTTATACTATACGTGTTATAAGGTTGACCCTGTTTACGACTCTAGTGATAATAGCAAGTCTGACCTGTGTTAGACCCATGAATGCTTACCACAGTTGCATAAAAAAACCCGAGTTCTGGCTAGCTATTTGCCTAGTCGGTTCATCTGCTCCTCTAAGAGCTTCCTCTCTAGCGGTGGTAACTGTTCTATATCTTCCTTGCAGACCTCTAAAAGCCTCTTCATGATCTGATATCGCTCTTCTTCTCCCACCACTGCTTGCTGCGATAGTAACTCACTAAAGACCTTCTCTATCTTCCGACGGCTCTCCTCCGCCTTTTCATGCCTCTTGGTACATGTGTCTGGCAACTCTTTTCCTTTCAAAAACTCCTCTATCTCAGCTGCTGTTATATCTTTGGTCTCTTTTACCTCTTTTTTATCAGTCTCTTCACGCTTACCATGTTTATTGCTCTCCCTGATCTCTTCCGTATCTCTTGAATCTGCAAATGATCCAAATGCTATGGCAATCAATGTGTACGCGGCTAGAATCAGCGTTGCCAGGCCTAGTCTCTTCGTCATTACTGCACCGTTATGGTAAATATCGCTGTCTCTGTCTTCCAGTTGGAATCCCACCCTAGTACCTTTGCCGTGTATGTTCCTTTTGTATTGTACTTGAAACTCCATGTCCCCTTGGTCTCATTCGCCACCGTACCACTGTTAAAATCCCATCCGCTGCTCACATTCGAATCTGGATCTATTAAGACTGCCACCGATCCATAGAAATAATGTGCTTCGTATGTGAATTTTACTGTCTGTCCTGCCATTATCGTCGTTGCGCTCACACTCGCATGTAGCTCCACCTGGCTGTCTACCTCTAAATAATGATTGTTTGCTGCAAGTATATCTTCGATTCGTATGATACCGTCACGAGTTGTGTCCGCACTTGAATTCCACTTGAGGTCTCCTGGACCTGTAAAATAGGCCTGAACGACTTCATTGGTATCTGAAACTGTTACAAGCCCACTCCCATCTACATCATAGGGCATCTTCCCATATCCTATCGAGCGGTACTTTGTGTTGTTTGTCTCATCTATCTCTGAAATTTTATTATCAGGATCTACAACTGCCAGTACATAGACCATCCTCTGCGGCCAACTCGAGGGGAGTGAAAACGCATAATCTATCCTTACACTTGCTGATGGTGCTAGCGCAGGAACTGAATAACTCCCTACCAATATATCTCCTGAATCTAATAGCTCATCTCTTGAAAAATAGACTTTCATGCCTGTCTGTGAACTCGATGCAACTCCATTATTTACCACTAGGGCCCTCTGGTTTCGAGTTTCCCCATACCACCCCCTAGTATCACCATAAACAGTTAGAGCTAGCTCAACACCAGATATCGTTACCTGGATTGAATCTGACCAATCGGAGGAAAGACTAGTACGTTCAGCATTATCTAGATCATCAATTGCTTTTACCTTTACAGTGTAAGTACCTGGACTTGTCCAGGCATGACTCATAGAGGCAGCTACCCCTGATGGAATCCATTGTGTAGCTGAAGTAGTTCCATCACCCCAATCAAAGATGTAAAACACGTATCCAACGTCAAAGGCATTCGAGACTGTCGAGTACTTGAGTGATTGGTTCACTCCCCCATTTGCTGGTCCTGATGGCATAGTAGGTTTTTTAGGTGGGCCTTGTTCAGAAAACTGGTCGATTACATACGAAATTCGTTCCCTACAAACAGCGCAGAAATAATTTTTGAATTCATTCATCATACAATTGTTAAATGTTGGTCTGTAAGCCCCTTTCAAATAGAGAGCTGCTCCCTCGAAAAAACCAATCTGTGCACCTGTCAATGGATCTGTACCTAATAAATGCTTCCATTTTGAAGTAGCTGGATCTGTATTAATTGTTACATTTGGAGCCACTAACTCTGGTCCGCTATAAGTTCCTGTGCTACCCTGCGCAGATTCGTCTTCCAACTTTGCAAAGTAATGGCCGAACTCATGCGCACCAACCTCCTTCATCCATGTACCGTTATAACCAATAGACGGATACCCTCCTGAACCTCCATATGTTGAATCATTTACTACCATGATAACTATATCTGCTGCAGGCGCCTTTGACTTGGCAATATCCAGATTAACCCTATTGTCTGTTCTAATCTGTTTCCCTACATAATATGTATCGAATGCTGTGTTAACATATATGTTTTGATCGGGGTGATCGCTCCCTGCCTGTATTGAGACCGCATTTATTCTATAGACATTAAAACGACTTTGTTTGGAACTAAATGGCTCTATGCTGAAAATATGGTTATAAAGTGTGGTAACATCATTCTTGTACTCTGTCATTTGGGAAGAGGTATATCCATCGCCTACAAAAACAAGATCAATATTGTCTTTAACAAGTCCGTTGTTTAAAATTGTTTCAAATTCAGGCGTGCCAAATGTTATAGTACCTATCGATTCTTTTACGATAGTATTGTTTGTTGTCAGACCTGCTGCAGGCAGCAGAAATGTCCAAGTGACCATTAACCCAGCTATCCAAGATTCTTTTCTATTCATTTCATTACCTCCAAAAAACTGTTCACATATTTGTTATGGCAAAAAAGAATTGTTTTACGGCAGATTTTAGTATGTATGAACAAATAGGGAGATCAGAAATATAGCAAAGCTAGCGAAGCAACATCTCGCAAGAATCGAGTGTCTCGGAACTAGCTGCTACGTTTCTCCTTCCGCACACCACGACAAGTCGGTTGCCAACTAGGCTCGCAGTATGTTGAAAACGCGGTGTAACTAGAGTGCTATCGATATACCATTTACCAGTCTTGGGGTCCCATAATTCACACTGGCCAATAGATTCATTTTGATCATATCCGATTCCACCCACTACCATAACCTTACCATCTGGCAACAGTGTAGCTGTATGTAGATACCTATAGGCAGACATTGACCCTGTAGGGGACCATTTTGCAGTCTTAGGGTCATACAATTCGCAAGTAGCCGATGTCCCCCCTGCCATCAATACCTTACCAGATGGCAGCAATGTTACTGTATGATTAATTCTTTGTTCGCTCATCGTTCCAGTAACACTCCACGCACCTGTCTTAGGGTCATAAAGTTCACAAGAATTTAATGCCCCCTCTTTTTTGTTATACCCCCCTGCCACGAGGACATTCCCTGAAGTAAGTAACACAACAGAAGGTCCCAGTCTAGTGTGATTTAATTTACCAGTCTGAGTCCAAGAAGAGGTTTCTGGATCGTACAACTCACAAATCCCGCCATCATTATGCCCATCATCAGAACTTCCTACTGCAAGTATCTTTCCATTTGATAGAAGAACCACTGAGTTAGTACCCCTGGCATACTTGGTCGAACCCACATAGCTCCATATATCTGTTTTAGGGTCCCATACTTCGCAAGTAAGTTCAGCCTGACCAGACCAGCCTCCGACAACCAAAACTTTACCATCGTAAAGTGATATCGCATTGTGTTTGGAGCGACCTTTGTTTAGTTTTCCAGTCTTAGTCCATGTCTCCGTCCTAGGATCATAAATATCACAATCTCTGATATACTCCTGCGCATTTGGATTAAATCCACTTGTAATTAAAAGCCTGCCATCATTAAGCACCGTCGCTGCATGCTCATAGCGAGGTGTAATTAACTTGGTTTGACGCCACCCTACCTGTTCATACTCGCGCCAGGTCTTACTTTGTGTAAACAAAAAATAAGCACCAACCATTAAAACCAACAAGGCCGCTGCACATCCTGATAGGATCGCTATCTTTCTTACTTTGGATTGCTTCATAGCCCAAAGGACATTCTGTTCAATTTCATTACGTTTAGCTCTTTGAGAAAAGGCAACAGTAATTTTATCCATGAAATGTTTCTCTTCATCCAATTTATTAGCACAAGTGGGGCAAGAAGATACGTGACTGGAAATATTTTTTGCCTTGTCCTGCTCCAACTCACCAGAGAGATAAAGATCAAGTGATTCAATTACATCATCACATTTCATAATCCACCTTCTACAGATAGTTTCATAATCTTTTTCAATTCTTGATAGGCCCTAGAGAGGTCTTTAGTAACTGTATTTACAGTTCTCTGCAGAACTTCTGCAATCTCATTGCATGTCATACCATGTTCAAATTTCATTATAAGGATCCTTCTTAACTCATCTGGCAATTTCGAGAGTGATTTCTCCAGTGCATCAGACCAGATTTCCGAGTCGTCTTTTTCATAAACAAACTCATTATATTCCTTCTCTTCAGTTAAACTATCGACCACCTTCTGCAACTGTTTTCTACTTCTATACCATTCCCTGAGGCAATTGCGAGTAATTTCAAAGAGCCAGCTCCCAAATCCCTCTGGTCTGGTGCATCTGTGCCGCAGCTGATAAGCCCTGATAAACGCCTCCTGCACAATGTCCTCACTTGCATCAGCATCTCTTGTTTTTTTTCTAACATAATTTAACAGCCTTAACGAATACTTACGAACCAATACTGAATAGGCCTGCTCATCGCCTCTGATTGCAGCCTGGACCAACAACTGTTCATCCATAATTGTAATGGCATTAAAAACTTTTCTTACGGCAAAGACAAGCAAATACCCGTTGCGCTCGATTTTTTCGTCAAACATCCGTCCAATGAAATCACCTCTAAAAGACCTTGTTTTTTAAAAGATTTGTGGCATATTATTGAAATTCTGTGCCAAAGACATTTGCAATAATTGATGGATCATCATATTTCTACAGGGCTTTTTATGCGATTCCCAGGCTTACGAATTCCAAGGGAATGCCCACTAATGCAGCGCTGGGGTTTTCCAAGATGCTCATTCGCGTGCAAAAGCAACTCAAGCCAGATTATCTTGCTGTGGTCTTTGACAAGGCTGAAAAAACATTTCGAAATGACCTATACAAGGAATACAAGGCGCATAGGCCACCCATGCCAGATGAACTTTCAGTACAGATTCCGTACATAAAAGAGATTCCCCGGGCATTTAACGTCTACACAATTGAAATGGACAACTATGAGGCTGATGACATTATCGCCACACTGGCTACACAAGGCGCTAAAAACGGACTGAAATCAATAATAGTGTCCCTCGATAAGGACCTCATGCAGTTAATCACAAAAGAGTCCAAAGACGAGTCGCCGGGGGTGGTTCTTTATGATGATACCCGTGACAGATTTGTTGGAATTCAGGAGACAATCGAAAAATTTGGCGTGCCGCCAGAAAAAATGCGCGATTTGCAGGCCTTGATGGGTGACAGCTCAGATAACATTCCCGGAGTTAAAGGGATCGGCGCCAAGACCGCAGCGAAACTGATTCAACAGTTCGGCACGGTAGATAATTTGCTCGCATCTCTGGACAAAATTACACCACCACGCATGAAAACTCTTATAGAATCAGGCAAAGAGGACCTGCTGCTCTCCAGAAAACTTGTGACGCTCGAATGCAGATTAAACCTAAAGTTCAAACTAGATGACTTTAGAATCAAAGAACCCAACAGAGTGCTTTTAACAGATCTCTTTACGCAACTTGAATTCTCAACTCTCCAAAGGGAGTTCGAAGGGCCAAGAGAGATCGCTCAGACTGATATCGATGTGAAACATGGCTTTGCAAAAGACATTAAAAATCTCCAAGAGACCGTGGTAGTCTTTGCCATAATTCCAGATGAGCCAATGGTGGCCTATCCAGACGGTATTGCATTCCATGATGGAAGACAAACTATTTACATCAAGAAAGATGATTTAGACACGGCTTCAATCAAAGAAATCTCTAAACACAAAGTAATTTCGTACGATGTCAATTCATTGCTTGTCTCAATCCGCAAATTGCACCATCTGGAGAAAATCGACATGGATTTGATGATGGCATCCTATCTCCTAAATCCAGATGCGCCTCAAGACCTTCCAAAGATTAATAAGAAACTCCTCGGCACCGACATTGCAGGACAGAAGGATCTATTTAGCTCCGGTAAGGAACAAAACATCTCGCAGGAAAAATTGGGTTTGTTTGCCGCTCAAAATGCCAAGGCATGCTGGGAGCTCTATCCAAAGCTCACGAAAGAATTGCAGGATGAAGGTTTGTATGAACTGCTTAAAGACGTTGAGATGCCTCTCACCCGTGTCCTGGCCGATATGGAGATTGCAGGAGTAAAAATCGATACTGATTATCTTGAGAACTTGTCAGATGATTTTGGTGCAAGACTGGATAAAATTCAGAAGAAAGCCTATGAACTGGCAGGTGAAGAATTCAATCTCGATTCGCCGAAGCAACTTTCGCATATACTCTT
>SBBU01000321.1 GCA_005239585.1 Planctomycetaceae bacterium | reverse complement strand
TCCGTTTAGACCCCGTATCACTGCGCCCAACGGATACTTTGATTGCCACTTTCTATCGTATCCCACAGTACCAGTTTGTTCGTCTGTTGCCATGTCATACCATTTCTTTATGCCCTTGTACGAGCTCTTGGGAAATGCCAATTTTGCCTGCTCCGCTGCCTTGAGAAGCATCGCACACCAACCTGTGATCGATGAATCATTATCCCCGGGTCTAACAATATATCTCCATGCCAGCTTTGGACTTTCATCTGTACCCGTTCCAACAACAGGATCTTTCTCTTCCTTCTCAACATTCTGAGCCTTTATTGTAAAGTCAATAGCCCTTTGCGCTGCATCTCTTACCTTGCCATTTGCAGTGATGTCAAACCCCTCCGTTAATGCATAAGCCGCAAGAACATGGTTATACATAAAATGATCCGACTCTTTGCCTATGCGTCCAGTAGCAGCATCCTGTATACCCATCAGATAAGTGAGCCCCTTCTTCACAGCCTCTCCACAGTTGATTCCATCTATTACCTCTTTTGATCCCGGTGCATGACCAGCCCCTAGTAATGCGAGAAGAGCTAGTCCTGTAGCGCCGACATCATATTCATCATCACCCTCGGTAGGATCGCACTTGCCTTGACGGCCATACTTGCCGCAGTTCTTGGTACAACCGACTATAGACCACGATCCATCATCATTCTGATGGCGTAAGAGCCAACCTAATGCCCTGGCAACTACCTCTTCTGTCTTGTTACTGCCACCGCCGGCATGCAAACCGTCCGCCTTGAATGGCCCCATTCTATTAGCAAAGACTCCTGAAGAGACCCCTTTCGTTGAAGAAGATTTGCTTGTTTGGGTTGCCTTGCCAACGCTGGGTGTAAACTTCATCTCTTCCATTTTATCTACTGTTTTCTCCATAAAATCTTCCGTTGTTTCCTTTGTCGTCTCTTTCACATCTCTCTCTATCTTATTTTCCGTTTCCTTGGAGCTTGAAGAGGACTTGTCCATGTGAACTACCTTACTTACCATATCAAATGCAGGTTTACCCGGTGTATGATGGTAAAACATATTATCCGATACCTGTTCTGCAAAGAAGGCTATGATGAAAAGACTTAATATAATAAGAAGTGTATGCATTCCAAAGGATATCAGCCACCACGGCGCTTTTTGCGCAATTTTCTCTTCTAGTGTCTCCGGTTCCCCGGGAGGCAATTCAGTTTGCCCTTCCAGATCCTCATCTTCATACTCGGTATCACCAGCTCCCGGTCTCATGTCATTTCCTCTTGCCATAATCATTCCTCCAAAAAACTAGTTTCAATAATTATAGACGTAAATCTCGATAAAAAGTTCAATCTGTAATTTAAACATATGGCGTTTAACATTTCCAGTACACCTAGTTTTTAACTACCCTTTGGAACCTGTAATAGACTTCGAGTATAAGCGCACCGAGTGCTGTAATCGTAACTCGCCCTCCCTTACATGACCATCTATCTACCGGTTCCCATGATCCTGACTTGCATCCTGCTACCGGCAAGTGTTGCTTTCCATTACCTATTAACACATCATGCAACCCCTTGTTCCAATTCTTCCATTCTGGTGAATCTGGCGGATAAAACTGAAACATCGCATAGCTAGCATTGTACCAATAGTAGAAATCTGCCTGCCTATCTGATTGCTAGGAGGGCATAAATTCCTGTATCTTTGCAACGCCCTTAACTACAGCCTTGTCTCTGTTGTTTTTATCTATGAAGAGTCTACTCATAACGCCAATTGCCGTCACTGAAGGTAATATATCGAATTTATCCTTCCCGTTTAATCCCTTGATCACTGCGCCAAGTGCATAACCCTGCTTCCACTTTCTATCATATCCCACAGTTCCTGTCTCTTCATCAGTCGCCAAATCATACCATTTCTTTATCCCATTGTATGAATCCCTGGGAAATGCCAACTTGGCATATTCTGCCGATTTAAGTAGCATCGCACACCAACCAGTTATTGATGAATCATTATCACCGCATCTTAAAGTGTATCGCCATGCCAGCTTCATTCCTCTCTCTACCGTGTAACTTGCTGACTTGTCATCCTCAAACTTTTCTAGATTCTGCGCCTTGATGACGAAATCAAGGGCTCTCTGTGCAGCATTTCTAACATTAGTATTTCCGGTAGCATCATAACCCTCAGTTAATGCATATGCCGCTAACACGTGATTGTACATAAAATGATCTGATTCTTTTCCAATGCGACCACTGACTGGATCCTGTATGCCCATTAAATACTGAAGCCCTTTTCTTACTACATCACCGCAGTTAATTCCGTCAATTACCTCTCTTGAACCGGGTGCGTGGCCAGCCCCTAGGAAGGCAAGCAGAGCAAGCCCTGTAGCGCCCACATCATATTCGTCATCACCTTCGGTAGGATCGCACTTGCCTTGACGACCATGCTTACCACAGTTCTTGGTACAACCAACTATAGACCACGATCCATCATCGTTCTGATGGCGTGCAAGCCAGCTTAATGCCAGTATCACAATCTCTTGAGACTTGGGAGGAGGACCGCCACCGGGGGGACCGTCTTTCGCAAATTGGCCCCTGCGGTGATCAAAAATGTCTGAAATCCCTTTTAAAGTCCCTTTGGTGTCATTTAATTTTCTAATGGTTTTGGATTGTACAAATTGCTCCTCCTCAAATCTTTTAACATCCTTTTCATGAATAGGGTCATCTTTTGATTCATCCGACATGACCTTTAGCTCCTTCTCTATACTATGCTCTGAATCCTTGATATTTAATGATTTTATTCCAAAATCAGTTAACAAACTTTTTATCTCTGATGCATTTTTACCCGTAAGTGGATGGTAAATCATATCAGACTTTAGTTCCTCTGCAAAGAAAGCTATGATGAAAAGGCTTATTATGATAAGGAGTGTATGCATCCCGAAGGAGATGAGCCACCACGGCGCCTTTTGAGAAATCTTATCTGATAGAGAATCGCCTTGATCCGGCTCAATCGGGTCATGCTGGTTTTGATCATAATCATATTCTATTTTCATAATTATTTCTCCAGAAAAGTTTGTCTTTTATAAACATATTGTTCATTCCAAATATCAATACGTAATAATCAATTGATTGGTTCAAATGTACGAGTGTGTAAGGTTAACTGGGATAAATTTTGTCTGCGTTTTTAAAAAGTATTTCCTCGTGAGATGAAATATGTAATTGTTTGAAAGCATTGATCACCTCTTTGATATCTGGAACCCCCGGAGCCGGCCAGTCTGAACCAAAAAGGACCTTACTTTTTATCTTTTCGAGACTAGGAAAATAGTTCAGGAGGTTTTTCATAGGAATGCTTGAGATGTCCATAAAGACATTTTTGAATCTTCTAACAAGAAAAACAGCAGTAGCCATCCAAAGTGGCCTCCCACCGTGGGCAAGTATTATCGTAAGACCCGGAAAATCGACAGCGACATCATCGAGGTATATAGGATCAGCATATTTATTTCTAGCCCCTGGAAATATCGATGTGCCTGTATGAAACATTACAGGTATTTTCAGCTCTTGAGCCGTCTTGTATAGGTCTGAAAGCTGTTTTTGGCCATCCTTATGTGCATTTGGATAAAAAAGCTGGTGGGAGGGGTGCAGCTTTATCCCTCTTATACCCATGTCATATAGCTTTTTAAGTCTATCACCCGCCTTTTTTTCAGTAAGCGGATCAATTGAACCATAGGGCACCACCCTGCCCTGGCATTTTTTGGCATATTCTGCACTAAATTTATTAACCTCATCTGTAAAACCCATAATAGTAGGACTTACGTAGTTTATAATACAAGCTCTTTTAACACCTTGCTTATCTAGGTACTCGAGGAAAAGGTCCGGATCATACATCATTTTGCCAACAACCTCAGGTCTGTTCATATTAATCAATTTTAACGCACTCTGATTGATCATC
>SBBU01000067.1 GCA_005239585.1 Planctomycetaceae bacterium | reverse complement strand
CATCAGATAGTCGGAGCCGAATGAAGGTTCAAGACCGATACCTTGGAGTTCACCCATCAGCTCCTTTACAAATGCAGCGTTCTGCTCACCACTTGTCTGCTGTAGACTGTCAAAGAATGCCCCTTCAGTCAATGTTACTCGTTTCGCACGGCCACCTGTTTCTGCTGCCCTCACACTTACCTGAACACCTTCAGGAGCCCTTACCTCCACAACTACTCGTTCTATCACAACACTTTGTTGCACGACACGTGGCTGTACGTAGATAGGCCATTCTTTGTCTCTAGAAAGCCTATAGAAGGCCAGTTCTACAAGTGCCAGTGAAAAGTGCAGGCCTGGATAAACCTGAAGATATTCTACCATCGACTCTACGTTCTCTCGAATATGATCTCCTGCTATAAGTAGTAGAAAGCGTCCAGCCTTTAGGTTTCTGTTTATCGTGTCAATGAAAAGTGGCTCGTCATACTCTATATTTGCAAACTGTAAGATATCCCTTATAGACTTTTTCTCTTCTGTGTTCTGGACAGCAATATTAAGATCATCGTAATTCCAGCTTGAAAGCTCATTCGCTTGCCGCAAAATATCTCCTATAGACTTGCCTCTTGTGTTCTTAACTGCGATATCAAGATCATCATAATTCCATTTCGAGAGCTCCTTTCCATAATCAAGAATCTGTGCTACAACCTCTCTTATCGCCTCGTGATTTTTCCAAAGCTTCGTCTCTACGATGGTTAAATACCCTGAAGGTGTTGCATACATGATGTCCACAGCTCCCACCCTAGTCTGAATCTCCATACCCAGTGGAATCAAAGGAGTGAAACCTGGTTCCAATTCTTCTACTGGTAGTAAATCGGGACATTTAAAAAGAATTTCCTGCAACGCTTTTTCAGTAAGTGGAGGTTCTCCCTCAGGGATCTTGTAAAGTCTTGCAAGAGTCTCCTGCCCTTGCAGAATTACAGGTGTTGCATGTTGCCTTTTCATTTTTATCCTCTCTGAATATATATCCTAAATGTTACTGCCATCACACATCCTCTTCACCCTCATCAAATGAATTATCGCACCCGTAATAAAGATCAAAAATAATATCATTTTCTGTTTCCTTTTCTATTTCACTGTATGCCCATTTCGCCCATTTCATTGCCTGTTTTCTATTCAACGATAAATTAGCAGCTATGTTAACTTTCTTCCCGTATATCTTAAACTGCCAGCCGCGCAACCAAACATCACATGCTAGACAATAAATCTCTTCTCCTTCCGGTAGCTCCCTAATCAAGCAATAGGATCGCGAACCCCCACAGCAAGCTTTACACTCATAATCGAACCTATGATTAAGTTTGAATATCCTGCCATCAGGCAGCTCAAACCTGTCATCATAATTAACAGCATATGTGGATCTATAAATGATTTGATTAACTTCTTTGGGATCTTGAATTTTATAAACGTGCTGTCTGTTACTCATTTCTCCCCCCACGTAGATTTATTGTTACCGCTTAACTATTCTAAGCACTGCCTCTGCCAGCATACGGTGGCTCGCCGCGTCGACCTTAAACTTTTCACGGCCTAAAAGTTGTGTCTAAATTATACAGACAGACAACTTAGAATCTCTACTCTTGCTTAAGAGCCTTCAGAGCCTTTTCAAACACTTGGAGTTCTTCCTTAGCGAGCTCTTTAGCAAGCTCTTCCGGGCGATAACTGAAACGTACACCCTTTATTTTGTCCATATTAGCATCTTCCTTCAGTAATTTTTCTATCTGCTCAGGACTCCTTTTAATTACAGCTTCTAACACAGACACGGTTTCTTTTTGAAGTGTATCTCTTCTTCTTATATAGTCGTGTACAGGTCCTTTACTCAAGTAATCCGCTGCAAGTGTAGATACAAAAAAATGGTAAGAATCATTTTTCCATATTACGAAGGAATGATCGGTCAGTTTATTCATAAAGACGTTGCAACCCTCATCCAAATTACTACCCTTTAAATAGGTAAAGGTATCAGCAAGTAAGAGCAATACTCTTACACATATCAGAGGATCTTTGACTTCAGACAGTTTTATTGACACTCTGAAAATTTTATAAGCAACCCCTTCATCTAATCGAGGCAATATGAATCGCAGCCATTCCAATGCCTCCTTCCTTTCATCATTATCACTACCCTGTGCCTTCTTTAGAAAAGCTTCGCATATTATCTCAAGCTCCTTTCTGCCAACATTATCCAGAAGTTGTCCAAGTTCTTTTTCTTGACCCTTTAACGCTCCTCCCTTTCTGAGATGCTCCAGCCACTCATTAACCCAGTTATCGAGTTGAATTTGACTATTTAGCTTCTCCACAGCAGCCTCAAGGTGAATCTTGACAACTGTATCTTTTTCTCCTTTTAATGCTTCCGACACTACTTTTAATGCTGCACTGAGGTCCTTTCCTCTCAAACGTGGAACGAAATCCGCCAAGTCATTAGCAGCCTGCCTCCTAATATCCTTGTCATTATTTTTCAAACGTCCTATGATGATAAGTGCCTGGTCAAGTAGTGATTTCTCAACGAGTTCCTGTGCTTCTCTTTGTAATTCATTGTATAAATACTTTGCCAAACCATCTAACACCTTAGAAAGTTTCTCTGCCAGTTTGTTATCTAGCTTGCTATCGGGCTTGATAGTATTAACTATCTCGTTAAGGGATTTCGCTAACTCTTGTCCTAGGTTATTGCTTTGCAGTGGCTTAAACCATAGAAGAACTTCCTTTAGGAGACCAAGAACGTTTTTGGTAATTGTACTGTCGTCCTTAACATTCTTCGCTGCATTCTTTAGCTCATTAACGACTCGCAGCGTGTAATCGTCTTCAGTGGGCTTGAATTCCGTTTTCTTTGAGTCTTTCGATGGCTTGGTTATATCTTTCCAGAAGGGATCAAGCTCGCCTGCCCTCTTCCAATTTTCTTCTGCCTTGTCAGGTTTATTCAATTTCTTGTATACATTTCCGCGCTCTACATATGTAGGTGCATGGTCATTTTGTAACTCTATAACCTTATTAAAGTCCTGAAGTGCCGACTCGAATTGGTTCATTGCTACTTTTGCCTTGCCTCTCCAGTAATAGGCCAAGTGGTGTTTGGGATCCTTTTCTATCACATAACTCAGATGCTCTACAGCCTCCTTGAAATTTCCTGCCTTGTATGAAGTCCATCCTTTGCGAAATCTCATTGGTGCCTCATCCTGTACATATACAGAACTTGCAAGAGACTCAGCCAAGAAGATAACCAGAACTGCTTTTGTCATTTTAGCCTCCCGATAAATCTAGAAAACTTCGGAATAGTGTCTCTGTATCAGTCATTTTCTAAGGGTCATATCGGCCCTCACTTCAACAAGAGATAGCAACAAATCGCCTATTCCCTACGGGCAAGTCATGTACCACCCTTAAAAGGTACTTAAAGCCCGCTCTATCAAGCTTTCAGCTCCCCATTATAGTGTATATATCCACTGCTTAAAGTCAACGTCGGGATATATCCTCTGGTTACAAATCGAAAAACATTTAAAAATCCACTTTCAGGAGCAAAATCATGAATAAATCCACTGGGACCCTTATTGCAATATTTGGCAGGCGTCTCAAGGCACTACGTAAGAAAAAGAAAATGTCCCAAGAACAGCTTGCATTAAAGGCTGATCTTGACCCCAGTTATGTCGGGCAGCTTGAACGTGGCAATGTTAACGTCTCTCTTGCCAAGATAGACAAGCTTGCCAAAGCCCTTGATATCTCCTATGCCGTACTATTTGACTTTGAAGATCTGTTAGATACCGAGAAGGACAACGAACTCATAGAGCAGTTCTTTTATCTTCTCCGAAACAAATCGGCCCGCAGTGCTCTGGTTACAGCTCTTAATGTAGTGGCGAACCAGCAAAAGAAATAGGATACCTGAAATTTAATAGGCCTCTAGTTTGTTTTCACGGCTTTCAAAACTAAAGCCTGTTCTAAATCTTTCGAATATCTGGGCTGCTCTTATCTGCCATACCATATTTCTAAACTCACAAGGCTTTCGCAATTAATCGATCAAGTCTCCTTATCAGTATATCCATACCTGCCTTAAGCGATCTGACTCAGAGAAACATCAATTCGGTACTTAGCTCGTCACTTTGCAGATAGCCTCTGAAAGAGCTTAATGAGTCTGTTGTGTCCTTTCTTAAAGAGAAGCTTGTAGCTGGGCTTTATACCCTCTTGCAAGCACACCATTCTCAATAATGGCCTGACAAATCTGAATCGTTTATCCTTTAGCTTCGTGTACTTGATAAGCTTATGAACATTAAACTGCAGGAGGCCATCTCTATGAATGTAAATAATTGTCTCTCCGCATAGCCGAAAACGTGCAAGCCTTGCATTGAATAACCCATGGAAACGCAAAACCGTAGTAAACCACTTTTGTAATTCTTCGTAAAGGGCAATCAAGGTACGTGCCCTTCTGGGGCCATTCAAACGCTTTATGGCCCTGATAAATCTTTTTTCGTCCTGTTTTGAATAACTCCTGGACCGGGCAGGAGCCACGTTTAGGTTGCGATACCGTGAAAGTTTTAAATGGTGTGTCAAAGCTGCGCTTCTTTTCCTAGACGCAAGCACTATGTTGCGTTTTGCCCGAAGTAATAAGTACATTGTCCTAGACCTCCCGGGTTTACTATTCATACCTCCTCCTCGAAAGTCCCGTGCCAATTTCGAGACCTGTTTACGCCCCTATCAAGATCAAGAATGAGCAATTTTCCTTGCTGTTTAATCCTTTTCAGGGCTCGATCTAAATCAATCATACTGTACCTCAATTGTAATCATATCTCACTCGGCTTGCCTCCTGAATTTATT
>SBBU01000019.1 GCA_005239585.1 Planctomycetaceae bacterium | reverse complement strand
TGGGGGATCAGTAACTATCTTTCAGGCGGTTCGTTGGCTACGGAAAAATGCAGGTTGATGGCGCGGCCGTCTCCGAAAAATTTACGGAACCTCTGATAAAACACATCGCCTCGGATAATACAGATTTTTCAGGAATAGGCGGCCTAACCGTCTGGAAACCAACGTAAACTCCGCACCTCGCCCCAAAGGGGCGAAGCTCGCCCAAAGGACGGCCCGCCCTTCCAGTGAGAGCTCTCTGGGGAAAACTTGGTTTGAACCACTTTCCTGTCATTCCAGACTGGGCTTTTTTCTGGTGCGTGGGTAAACAATCTGAGGCTCAGGGAGAATAATCAGCTCCCTGAGCCTCTGATGGAATCATCACTTTTGGAGAATCTCCAGCTCGACTGGTTTTGACTCGGCTCTGTTGGAGGGTGTATAGTATTCGTAGACCTCTGACTTGGGTGTCTTGGCCTTGACTGGGTATTTCGCCTTGAGGGCATAATCAAACTCAAATTTCTGACCCGGATCCATCTTGCCAAGGTAGACTCGGATCTGACGTGCTGTCAACTCATAACGATCAATCTTACCCTTGGACAACATATCAGCAAAACTCTCTGGATCAACTGTAAAGCCCGGCGCAATTCCAAGTGTTACCAGCACCATGAATGTGGGCTGAGCCCCGTTGTATTTCACACTGACGCGCGCCTTGAGAGTGTCATCAACTTTCAGGCTTGTCCTATCAAAGCCCAGAGAAATCTCCACAGGTTTTGTCTCAGACGCTATCTCTGTCCAAGGCAGATAGTACCTTGTAACTGACTGATACATCATACTCGTCTTGCCCTTGACCTCTATTTGCATCTCGTTATTGCCTTTTAGTGTGTTCTCCTTGAGGTCAAGCAGTTGAAGTACATCTGATTGATCAGGCGTAATCTTTATAGTCTGAGGTTTGCCATTTAATGTAACTTTTACTTCAACTGTCTCCTTTTGCTCTTCACCACCCATGCCGCCAAGCAGGGCCTTGAAGGCAAGGATTGTGGCCTGAGTCGAACCCCATGTTCCATTTGACTGTTTTGTCTTCATCAGATAATTGAGTGCACGCTGAACTGTGTTGTGGAACTCGCCGCTCTTTCTTAGCGCATAGGCAGCAAGTGCTGTAGATTCAATGTCCGCACTCTGACCCTTGGAGTAATAGAGCGTCTGTGTCCCCTGCCAGTAAGTGACATTTGCGCCATCAATTGTGTCCTCTTTCTTCAATGAATCGAGTTTGTTCAGGACTTCGAACGTCGCATCCTCTTTCGGACTCCATGCAACAAAGGCATTCGCGACAAGCGAGAGGCCATAGAGATCCGACTTTTCATCCCTCCAATTCTTCTTTAGCCATCCGATTGCATTGTCAAGCGCCTCCCCTTTGTAACCAGACTCGGCGAGCGCCCAAGTGACGTATGCAGTTATGATGAGCTTGCCCTGCATGCCCTTCCAGCTCCACATGGCGCGGCCGTCAAGTTCCCAGCTTCCATCCTTTTGCTGTTTTCTGAGCACAAACTGCTGTGCCCTGTCGATAACTCTTGTATCAATGTCGAATACCTTTGCCATGTCGGTGAACTCAAGGAGTCCATATGCAGTAAGGGCAAGATTTGCAGGCGGGTTGCCATGCCAATCAAATCCGCCGGTTGATTTTATTTCATAATTGAGGAGCGTCTGATATCCCTGATTGATGTAACCATCGGCTGTCATTTCGATCTGAGGTGTAAGCTTTTTACTCTTTTTCATATAGTCCTTCACGAGGACATTTGGATAGGTGAATGAACTCACCTGCTCGAATCAGCCATGCGGGGCACTAAGTATGCCCTCTACGCCCTCCAAGACCTGCGTATAGATCCCGGGATAGCACTTGAAGAGTATCTTGCATGACCCATCGATTGCATTCTGGGGGATATCAAGTGAAAGCTTTGTATTTGAAAGTCTGTCATTCTTTACAAGTTCAAACATCTTGCCATTTGGTTCTACACGGACTGTTTTTTTCACGGCATCTGACATTTTGTTTCCATATGCAGTAACTTTGAGTGATTGGGCATCTCCAATCTTAACTGTCTTGATCCTGAAATAGACTGCCCTTACTTCGTTGCTTGCAACTTGTACGATCTTCTCCGAACTGTCGGTCGATTCAAACCACTCCTCGCCAACAGGTTCAAAGACAAGTCTTATCCTCTGCGATGTAGGCAGATAGTTATAGACAGCTATAGGTATGCTGATTTCATCATTCTGTGTCAGGGCAACAGGGAGATCAGGCTCGATGAAGAAATCCTGGAAGACCCTGATATCGGCTGAAGCCGAGCCGAGCTTTCCGCCCATTGAAGAGGCAGATGCTGTGAGTTTCCATGTCGTTATCGAATCTGCTATCTTCATCTTTAGAGTTGCCTCGCCCTTGTCGTTTGTCACGAGCTCAGGTTCGAAGATAAGCGTCTCCGGGAACCACTCCCTGACAAATATCGGCTTTACCTCGCTTGTACCGCCTTCGTCACCTCTGTTCCTCTTCTCATCTTTGAGTTCTTTTACCTTATCAGAACCCCAATTAGAAGGAGTGAAATAGGGGCCTGTTGATGAATAATCTCGAGTAGATAATTTTTTCTCCAGACGCTCCATCTCATAAAGATAAGAACCCATGGGCAGTCTGACATCACCAGTCCATTTGGTGCGATCAGCATAGTAATAATAGTGATTCATACTTGTAATATCGTCTGAGGTCCCAAGTTTTCGATCTGGACCTGCCATGACAAGCGGAGTAAATGTCATGCCAAAGTATGCACACCAAACAGGCTTGGCAACCTTTTGTATAGCAATCTTGCCTCCCCACGGGTCTTTAAGGAGCTCCCACTTTATCAGCCCCTTGGTAACAAGTGTAGACAATATATCCTCAGGTAATCTATATGCGTTATTCTTGTTGTCATAATATTTACTCTGGTCATAGTTTAGATGCCCCCACATAGTCTCGCAGATTTTCCACCACTGCTTAGAGGCAACCACTCTCTTCAGATCATCGACTGAAATAATCGACTCGATCTTAATTGTCTCGCCCTTTGCATCACGGGTTCTATTATCAGAAAGACCAAGCTTTGAAATGGCATCTTTTTTAAAAGCAGACCTGTCATCTGTCAGAATGTCCTCTAGGTTTTGGAATATTTGTACTAGCTGATTCCATATAGCGTTCTTTCGATAATTTGTAAGCGCCTTGCCTATATTCTCCGGACTGAAGACCGGATCCGTCTTGGCGATCTCTTCTATCGTGACAAAATTGTCAAGCGCATCTTTAACGCCATCCTTCTTGGCCCACTCGGTAAAGTTGTATGTACCCGGCTCAAATAGCTCTTTGTCCAACCTTTGTACAATCTCATACCATTTTTGCTGCTTCCTGAATTCAAAAATCTGCTTTGCAGCAAATTCAGGCTTGAAGTATGGCATGTAGCGGATGACCTGCTCATACTTTAGGTTTGATTGCTTAACAGCCCAATGCTGACTAATCCATTCTTTGGTCTCCTTTGTGTAATCGATCCTCAAACCCTTTTTCTCAAATTTAAAGCTGTTATTATTGTTGTATAATATCTGATTTTGCAATTCGTGGTAAATATTCCTTAGGTTATTGACCAGATTTGCATTCTCCTTTGAGGGTGCACCGGGCGCCTGAGTTAATGGCTCTACATTTGCGAGGATTGCCTTGGCTACCTCCTGACGCTTTCCCTCAAGCTCCTCTTTTTCTTTGAGGACCTCAGGCAGCGTAATAGGCGCATTTTTTAACTCATATTTCGGATTTTGCAATTCCTGCTCCAATGTGAAATAGACCTTCTCGAGGCCCGGTTGCATCTCCTGAAGCGCATAGACTGCTGTATCAACAATGATTACCCCAATCGCACTCTTGACTGGATTGCCAAACTTGTCAGTAACTTGGAACTTGAGAAATGTCTCGCTTCCAAATGGATTATCCTTTGTTGCATTGCGAGGCCTGTATTCCGAATGCTCCGGGGTTATATTAATTTTCAGCTCAGAGGCAGGGTTTATGTAGATAACCCTAGTGTCACGCATAAAAACGCCTGAACTACTGAGGAGCTGGTATGCATGAATCTCGACTGTGCCAAATATATCTTGCGGTACATCCCATTTATATCTTGCACGACCTTTTTCTACATCAACTGAATGCGTAAGGATGGTCTGACGGTTCTTTATAATATCAATGTAAACTGTCCCGCCGGTTCCCGCTGTGAAGATGTCCATCTGTACCGGACTAGAACCTTTGTAGACTGCCTTGTCGAGTCTAAGAAGCATATTGTCACGCATCGGATCTGAAGAGAGCTGGACTTTCTGGGTTGCCACGGCCCCCTTTTTGTCTCTCGCTGTAACATCAAGATCTATGAAAATCATGTGATAATTCTGATCAGGATAGTAGACACCTGTTGGCGTGAATATCCCGGTATTGTAAATATATTGACCCTGTTTGAAATCGGATGTCTGCGGCAGTATCGAGACTGTCGCAAATCCTGATTTGCTATCAGTTGTCCCTTTAATGTCTATGCTGCCGCCCTTGATTATAAACTCAACACTTGCAGGGGTTCCATCAGGATATGTTGCAAGGACATAGACTTGATTCTCAACACCCGGCACTACGCGTCCGCTCTCTGCGACAAGCGTCAGTTTGACCGGCTGATTCACAACAGAATAAGTGACTGTCTTTTTCTCAACATGATCGGCTGTATCCTTTACAGAAATCTCCAGCTTCACAATCGCGTTGCCCTTGTCAAGGGGCTGGCCGACAAAGTAATCCGGGAGCTGGACCTCGAATTCCGTCTTGCCATCTGCATTTGTCTTTGAAAGTGTTACCTTGGCAAAGTTTTTGAATTCAACATCGAATGTCGCGGCTTCAATGG
>SBBU01000235.1 GCA_005239585.1 Planctomycetaceae bacterium | reverse complement strand
CTGTGCTCTCCTGCTTGCTCTGTGGCCTCCTTCAATGAGTGTATGTAAGTTGCATAATCACAATAAGTTACGGCACAAAAAAGTGTTGACAAGCGAGGGTTTTAGCCCCCTAGATAAATAAGGCTGTAACGTTTCTAGGGCTCATACGCTTATAAAGTGTAGATTTAATGGGTGAATTCGGTATTGTAAGCCATGTGGAAGCAAAATCTGCAAAATTCGAGGCGATATACGGCGAGTACATTGACCATGTCTACAATTTATGCTTGTCCAAGCTTGGGAACAAGGAGGATGCAGAGGATGCCACAAGCGATACGTTTCTATGGATTCTGCAAAATCTTGAAAGACTTGATGTCGAAAATAAAGCCAAGTTCAAGGTCCTTATGATTAAAATAGCTATTCACAAGTCTATAGACATTGCTAGAAAGAGAGGCCGCCGTTTTCATGCTGAGTTAAACCCTGAAGTTATTAGTGCCGGCCCATCCAAACCTGATGAACATTTTATAAAGAAAACAGAGATTGAGCGAATCAGAAAGGTAATGGATACCCTACCAGATCAGTACAGAACCATCCTGCTCCTAAAGTATCAGCAGAATCTAGAAGCGAAAGAGATGGAAGATATCCTCAAAGTATCTGCTGAAAATCTCAGGGTTAGACTCTGTAGGGCCCATAAGATGCTTGTTACCAAGTTAAAGGAAATATATGAATAATCATCCGGATAGCGACAGACTCTTTTTATATTCAAATAACCTACTTTTAGTGTCAGAACACGCCGAGGTCTTTAATCATTTGAGTAATTGCAGTCAGTGTAAATCAATTGTTGCCAAGTTGCAGGGTGACAGTGAGTTGTTAGCCAAGGCCTTTTCCATCTCGCCGGTAAATAAAGAGCGAAAAAGTGAAATTTTCAAGACCGTTTATCAAAAAAACCAAGCTTACTCAAAGCAGTTGAGAATTTTGTTCATAACAACCAGTGTCGCGGCAGTCTTGTTGATATCGCTCTTGGTCGTCATATTGGGCGGCAGAAATGAAGGGATTCAATATGAGAATGCGCTTGTCATACGAAGCGGAAAAGCAATCAGGTGGGACGGTAAATTATTATTTGGCGACACAGTACAGGTCATAGAAGACCCTATGGTCTTTTCATTCAAGGATGGCAGTCTACTTACAGTTAGCCCAGACTCACAGTTTCAGGTCAATCGTGAGAATAGTGAAAGAGGTTACAGCATTAATGTTAGCAGTGGTGAATTCTTTTTTGATGTGGCAAAGAACAGGTCAAAATTGGTTGTGCATACACAAGCAGGGCTTGTGTATGTATTGGGGACCAAGTTTTCAATTAATATTTTTAACGGAGGTAAAGACATGAAGGCAACTACACTCGTTGGTATAAGCGGCGCCGCAGTTGTTGCAGTAGCGGTGATTGTCGGCACAGTGAAGCTTGTAAATGACTCGGGCCAGAAGGATGTATCGGCCGATCAGGTGGGGGTATTGGACAGGCATAGACCTCCCAGTGTTGCAGATAAAAAAGATGTGGACAAACTGGCAAACGGTATTAGCGCTGAAAAATTTGCAAGCCTGCTCGATGAAATGGGGCGATTAAAAAACGAAAATGAACAGCTCAAGCTGGAGAACGTAAAGCTAAATGCTGAGAAGGACAAACCAAAACCCAAGGATGAGTCTGACCCTGACCTGAAAAGGTATGAAAAGACCAAGCTTATGGATGACAAATTGATGCAGCAGATGGGGCTTACAGTAGAGCAGGAGAAGAAGATGCGGTTGGCAATGGTTAATTTCTTTAAAAAGCGAGACGTATTATGGGCCAAGGGACTACCATGGGAGGAGTTGCAGACAGAGGTTGATAAGCTCAAGGAAGAGCTGGATGTTGAATTTCAGAAAATCCTGGATCAGAATCAATACTCACAGCTAAAGGAACACAGGGTAAAGAAAATTGAATCGCAGAAAGAAAAAGCTATCAAATCCGCCGCCAAGTCGCTTGGGAGCATGCTCGGTGTTAAACTAAATGACTATCAAGCTAAACAAATAGAGGACATTGTAAGGATCTACTACCTCAGAAGTCCTTTCAAGGGTGCAAATGATGGTGGAAAATGGATGTTTGACGAGCTAGTTCAAAATCAAATAACGGCAGTGTTAAACGCTGACCAATCTGATAAATTTAAAGAATGGGTCAAATACATAAAAAAGGCATCTGAGAAGCAACCCTACTTGGGTATTACACCAGATGACAGCTCAGATTCCAAGGGAGCTGTAGTAAAACGAGTCGCGAAAGATTCACCATCAGAAAAGGCAGGGATTGTGGTTGGAGATATCATCACGGAACTAGCTGGAAAAAGCATCACATCTTCCTTTGATCTGTTTGACGTGTTAGAAGACCTGAAGATAGGCGATACAGTTAACGTGAAAATCGTAAGGAACAATGCTGAGACGGTGTTTCAAGTTATAGTAGGTTCAAGATAGAAAAGGAGGTGAAACATGAAACTACTCGTGATTAGCCTGTTGTCACTGCTTTCAATTGGAATGTTAGATCTGCAACAGATCCAGGTGGGTGAATGCTCTAGTGGCGGCACACTACTGGATTGTGTGGATGGTGACGTTTCAGTTGCGGTTAAAGGCATCACAGAGAGCTTCCCATACACGCTGTTGGATCTAGTGGATGGGATAGAAGTGGTAACAGCAAACGTAACAGTAATAACAGGTAATTAGGAAAACACCTGTTTGTCAGGCCCGGCAAATTTACTTGCCGGGCCTCCAATTGCTATCATAAGCTTTGTGAAGTGTGGATAAAGTAATCAAGGATCTGAAAGATCTTTCTAGATCGTTAGTGATAAATAAGCAAAGTAATTTTTCGAACTGTTAAAGATATGAGAAACGTGAAAGAGTTCATGATGGCATTTCTGCTTATAGGTGTAGTCGGATGTAGCACTCCCAATGGACCTAAAGGGCAGATTATTAACGAAAAACACGTAAAGAATAAATTGGCGCATGGAATAAAAACCACTTTGCAAGGCAGCGGTATAAAAGCTCAAGGGATACTAAAGATCAATACCGCAGCTGAGGTGGCTGGTCGAACTACTCGGCAGATTTTTTCTGATATAGCTATTTCAGGAATTGTTCAAGCCCAAGGTAACACGATGCTTGAATTCGAAGACAAGGCCAACTTACTTTTTATGAAGGTGTATCAGGTTGGACAGGAGATTGCGTACTACAAGACGTATTTTCATAATCCTATCTATCAAGTGTCACCGCATTTGATAAGAATAATAAATTTAGCCAGATTCGATGTTGAAAAGTTTAGAATATTATCGAGTCAAGAGGACACAGCCAACGATTTAATGGTAGAGGGTGAGTTGACAGAAGTGCAGAAAGTAATTCCGGAGAGGTATTCCGGCTTTGTCGGCAGCATAACTGTCAAGGTGAGAATAATATTTCACCTTGACGGTCAGACAAATATCATTAACAATATTTCCATTGTCGAAATTATTGAAGCAAGAACAAGTTTTCTTTTGTGGAACATCAAGTTTGTAATGGAATCACAAGCAGATCTGGAGGTAACACGGGTAATCGGGGAGTTACAACTGGAGATTCCGCAAGATGTTAAAAGGGTGATTTCACTGAGATCAGGACCGAGGTAGTTAATGGGGCTCTGTAGATACAGTTTTGCTGTGTTATTTGTATGCGTCTTATCAAGTTGCAGTAATGTAGATAAGAGGAAGCAGCCGGTTTTTGACGAAAACAGGGTCAGAAATCTGATAAAGAATAGTTTGGAGAACACGGTAAAACAAGGAGGTTTTGTAATAAGAGGATCAGTTAAGATCAAAGCGAAAGGGGAGGTAGGCGGATATAGTGGGGCAGAGGATAATCCGGAAATTGAGCTTATGGGAATGGTTCAAGCAAATGGGGATATAATGCTTGAGCTTTTAGATAGAAACAAGGCTTTTGTCGGAAGAATATATCGGATAGGAAATTATATTGTGTATGAAAAGACGTTTATTGGCGATTTTTTGTGTGATGATGTAATAACACTTTTTACGTATCTTGAGCTGAAAATCAGTATTGATAATTTTCGAATACTGTCCATGCAAAGTGAGACAGACAATGAGTTGGTGATTAGGTGTGAATGGTTACAGGTTGATAAATCCGGAGGTGCTTTGGCAGGCATGGAGTTTTCTGATAAAGCCGAAGTCTGTTTTTATATTGCAAAAGACATTGTTAACAGACTAGATATAGGTGTAACAAAAGAGGATAAATTAAATTTTTTGTTATTCGGAGCAAACAGTATGTCGCAGGTCAAAGCCGATTTTAGCTTATCGGAATTCAATCATGATCTTAGATTTAGTTTGACAGAAGACGTTAAAAAGCTTTTAGTGTTGAAATCGCAAAAAGGCAAGTAAGAGTTTTTACTACCGTAAATCCTAAATAGATTTGCATATCGGAATCCCAAATTCCCGCATCGAAGGGGCTTAACAATGGCACCACGCCTGCATGCCGAAACGTACTTTGGCATGTCGCCTTTGCCGCCCGTCAGGGCGAACCTCGCTCGCTTCGAGCGGGCAGGCACGGGTTTACCCGTGTGAGCTTTTTCATAGATGGGGCTCCATGCCCTCTGTCTTTTCTGTGACCTTTGAGACAGGGATTACAAGAGTTTATAATTTTACACCCACATACATTGCAACAGTTACTGCTATCGTAATTGTTAAATTATGTGTGCTCGAGCTTATAAAATGAAGATTTACGCTCGAGAAATGGATTTTAAAACTTTTCCCACACTTCTTTGAACAATCACCTGCTATCAATAGACTTGTAAGATGTAAGAGCACTTATATAATAGTAAGTAGATTCCATGAACATTAAAAGTACCGCGCTTGTTTTGTTTTTGAGTGTGCCTTCTGCATTCTCCTATCAGGATAATAAACAACATAAAGTGAATCAGAAGGAGATTGATGAGGCGATAAACAAAGGGGTGAAATATCTCCTTAAATTGACGGAAGAATATATTAAAATAGATATTAACAAGACTGGCACTGATTTCGCTACTAAACACTTTTGGAGTTCTACACTCAGAGCTCAAGAGCTTATTCTCTATACGCTTGTACATGCAGGAGTTTCCGAGAAAGATGAGACATTTAAAAAGCTTCTCGAAAAGGTGCTCTCGAAGAAGCCGGACGAAAAACAGACATATAATCTTGCCATAGAGGCGATGGCGCTTTATAGCCTTGATCCGAAGAAACATTTCAATCGAATTGGTGAATGCGCGCAGGCCCTAGTCAATAGGCAGTGCAAAAATGGTCAATGGACTTATGGTGCCACGAAAAAAGATTATGAGACTCCACAGTCCAATTCGATTACGACTCCAAATGGGCCGAAAGAGATCTCGGTAAAGAGACAAGGCTGGGGACCAGAAAAAGGAGACAATTCAAATTCACAGTATGCAGCGCTTGGATTGCGCGCCTGTTTTGAGACCGGGATAAAAATAGATCAAGATGTCCTAAAGCTTGCAAAGACGTGCTGGGAAAAGTGTCAGAACAATGATGGAGGGTGGGATTATTATTACAAAGATAACTCAAAATCTACAGGTGTGGGCCCCGATTCGAAAGATAAATCTAATCAGAGCAGTACAGGTTCCATGACTGTTGGTGCGATGGGGGCCCTTGCAAGCTACAAACATATGCTTAAAGAGGATTATAAAAAAGATCCAAAGATCCAAAAGGCGATTGAATGGGTGTCAAAATATTTTTCAGTAGAGAAAAATCCGCAGGTAGATAGTAAGGCATTGAGCGATCACCATTTTTATTACCTATACGGCCTTGAGCGTTCTGGTGCGCTTGTTGCTGTAGAGAAATTTGGCAATTATGACTGGTACTCAAGAGGGGCAGAATATCTCTTAAAGAATCAGAAATCAGAGGGGTTTGGGACAAGCAAACCGCAGGCTAAAGACTCCGGTCAGCGCGACTTGTATGCCCCTGTTGATACCTGCTTTGCTATACTCTTCTTGAAAAAAGCAACAGAGCATCTTATCGAAACAGGGCGTTGATGCGGATGCACGCAGATAGATCCACCCGCAAGTCTAAAACATTCATTCAGTAGATGTATCTCTGTTCAAACTTTCAGGGGCTACATTCGTACAATATTCAGGAATGAAAATTAAGATAGTATTGCTTTCATGTGTATTTTTTTGTTCCTCAATGGTTCCACAGCAGCAAGATGAAAAAGGAATCACACAAGAACGTCTAAAAGAGGTGATCACCAAGGCAGTTCAATACCTGCTTGACAAGCAAAAGCCAGAAGGAAACTGGGTCCCCACGACACACGACTATGGCTACGGCGTCACGGCTATAGCACTCCGTGCCCTGTTAGGTCACAGGCATATCGACCCAGAGCGTATAGACAAGGCCCTCGAAAAGGGAATTGCATATATTGAGCAGCCTAATAAGAAGGGAAAGAGAAGTGTCTATGTGGATGAGTATGGTCATTCTTATGCCATCGATCTCCTAGTCGATTTGCTTGATTATGAAAAGAGCCCGCTCTCAAAGGAGAAGATCAAGGAGGCTGCCTTGAAGCACATAAAGGGGCTTGGTGAAAAGGGATCTTGGGGGTACGGCGGAATCACAGCGAGTTTCATAACAGGCATGGCCCTCTTTTCACTCAATTTTGCAAAGGTCAAGGGGTTGGACATCTCTGACGCTGTTTTACAAAAGGGATGCAAGACTCTCAAAGGGATGGAACTCGTCCCAAACCATTTTGTGTACAGACCAGAGCATCTAAGGGGCAGACCGGCAGAGAACATTAAAAAGGATCCTGATGCCTTAAAAGAGGCAATAGGCAGGGCCCCATTATGCACGCTGATTTTATACCTGCATGGCGAGAAGAAGAAAGAAGACCTTGAAAAAGTTATTGAGCTCTTCTTTCATCACCGCGAGAATTTAGAAAAGGCAAGGCTCAAGGCGGGTGTCCATGACAAGGAATGCAAAGGAGCAGCCTCTTATTACTTTTTTTTTGGGCATTTCTACTCTGCTGCAGCTCTGAGATGTTTAGATGAGGAGACTAGGAAAAAATACAAATCGCAGATCCAAGAGGCCCTGGCAAAGATTCAGGAACAAGACGGTTCATGGAATGAATTCAAGTCCTCAGGCCCTATTTACGGCGCCGCAATGGGACTTGTAGTCCTGGCTGAACTGGAGAGAGGTCCAGCCGAGCTCAAGAAAAAAGATTAATCCCTCAGCACATCGACTTTTGCAACGTACTCTATATACTGGGAAAGAATGGAGCTTGATGAGCTAGAAGAGTCATTGCTCAAGCAGATACGCGAGGATAGTTCATCAGGATTTCAAAGACTTTACGAGACCTATAAAGATCGCATATATAGAACATGTCTTAGAATCACTGGAAACGTGCATGATGCAGAGGATGCCACGCATGAGACGTTCCTGACGATCTACGAGTATATTGGTAAGTTTCGTAAAGAGGCAAGACTCTCAACATGGATCTACCAAATCACTATTAGTACAGCGCTTCGAGTTCAAAATCAAAGGAAAAGGTTTCTATCCCCTCCTTCCCTACAAAAGATCTCTCAACCTGCAAAGGCACCTCAACCTGAAGATATATTTCCGATGAAGGAGGTGGTTCAAAAAGGGCTTGATAGACTGCCGCATAATATTCGAGTCTGCCTGGTCCTGCACGCGATGGAGGGGCTCTCCTGCCAGGAAATATCAGAGATCTTGAAGATCCCAACGGGAACAGTAAAGTTTCGTCTCTTTACTGCACGCGAGAGAATGGCAGAATTCTTTAGATCCACCCAACCAAAATAGCCGCTTAACACTCTAAATCTACAGTATGAATAAGCAATGTTATTTGGTCCAAATTGAGTTCTCAGCCTTTATGTACGGTGAGCTAACACGCGAGGAAATGGACAGGGTCAGTTCCCATCTTGAGAGCTGCAAGCAGTGTCTTGTGAAATATAACTTGTGGAAAGAGTATGAGAAATACTATGGAATCTTGAAAAAAAAAGAGCAGGTTCCAGATGAGATTTACTCACGCATCGAGAAAGACATTAACCGTCGCAGAGAAATAAGACCAGTAACTTCCACAGCAATTGTCAGATATCTAGTACTCCCTGCGGCATGCGCTTGTTTATTGTTGGGGATAGCACTTTTCATCTTTATCGGACATATCAATCAACCAGGATCTCACGAGCGCAAGAATAAAATCGAGAGTGCAATAAATGACCTTCGCGACAGAAACAGGCAGCAATCCGCGTTAAGGAGGTTAATTGATTTAGAGGCAGATCGAGAGGTGGAGTGTCTGATGAGTGACGCAGACGAGAATGTCAGGAGACTTGCAACAGTGATCTTTAAGACAGTGAGACAGACAAGGGGGTCTAATTTTCTCAAAGAACTCCATAAGAGGCAGCCGGATACTGTTGAATCACTTGTTTTAATGGAGAAGAGAGAGTGGGTCCTATCTGTTGGAAAAAAGCTGAAGGAGAACCCAGCTTTCCTGAGCTCAGATGAGAAGAAGGCTATGACAGGAGAGATTCTAAAAGACAACGCAATTTATGACTATTTGAAACAGATTGGCTGGAACCAAGTCATGGAGGGCGAAACCTCTTGGTTTTATCTTGAGGCTGTGGGATATAGCGATCCTGGTGTTCGTCGTGATGCAGCCAAGGCGCTTGGCAACATTGGATACTGGGGCAGATTTGATAATGAACGCTTGGGACTCTGTGTGAAAGCATTGCTTAATAGCATAGAGGATGACAACGAGCATGTTAGAGGTAATGCATGCTGGGCGCTGAGACAGATCTCTCAGGGAAGTAAAATTGAAGACAAGCTTGCAGATGATGTGGTTCAGATCATTATTAGGTTTTTAAAGGCAAAGAGGTATGGAGTCCATATTTTAGAGGGGATAGCGGGAATTATATCGGGTACTCAAAACGCACAACTTGGCAAGGTGCTGCTTAGAGCCTATCTCAATAGGAAAAAATTGACGGCAGGTAAAAAACAAGGATAATAGGATAAGTTGACAGAGTCACAAGGAGGGGAACGGTATGGGAT
>SBBU01000173.1 GCA_005239585.1 Planctomycetaceae bacterium | reverse complement strand
CTCTTGTTTTTCCTGAGAGGATGAACAAATGAGAAAGGTAAGGCAAAGAAACCCCGCTACATATTTTTTCATATTTCTTTTTTTCTACTCTCTCTTACAAAACTGATACGAGACAACTGAGTTAAATGTTAGAATATTTCGAAATCTATGGTTATGGGAAGATAAGTTATGAAGAGTTTCTTTGAAGAATTATCGCAGCTCCTTGTCCGCCCCCTACACAGAGTGTGGCGATCCCCGCAGTTAGGTTCTTTCTCTTCATTTCGCGAAGCAGAGTCAGTACTAATCTTGCCCCTGTAAAGCCGACAGGGTGGCCTAGGGCTATTGCGCCTCCATTGACGTTTACCTTTGACATGTCAAGGTTCATTGCACGTTGACATGCTATTACCTGAGCTGCAAAAGCCTCGTTTAGTTCTACAAGTTGTATGTCATTCATAGACATGCCCGCTTTTTGCAGGGCTTTGTTGATAGCTAGTACAGGACCTAAGCCCATTCGACTCGGCTCGAGGCCAGCAAAGGCGTATGAACGGATAAATCCGAGAGGTTCATATCCCATCGATCTAGCCCGCTTTTCAGACATCAGCAATATAGCGCAGGCTCCATCAGAAATTGTACATGAGTTTGCGCTTGTGACTGTCCCATTTTCCTTGAAGATGGTTGGATAGAGCGACATCATTTGCAAGTTAAGGCCAATGTTTATGCACTCGTCTTCTCTAACAATGTCTGGCGCTACTTCACGTCCTGCCGCCTTTTTTGGGACGGCGACCTCTATAATTTCCTCTCTGAATTTTCCTTCTCTTGTTGCCCTGAATGCTTTTTTGTGGCTCTCGAGGCTATATCTGTCCTGCTCATCACGCGTGATCTTGAATTCTTCGACAAGATTCTCGGCTGTGCGGCCCATAAGCTGGCCGCATACAGGATCTGTTAGTCCTTCCCAGAGTGAATCGATAAGGGCACTGTTTGTGAGTCGCCTTCCAAATCTAAGGTCTCTGTTTACAAATGGGATGTTTGACATGGACTCTACTCCGCCTACTATCTGGATATCTGCGTCACCACAGATTACATTTTGACAGCCGCTGACCAAGGCTTGTATTCCGCTTGCACAGTTTCTGGCGACGGTATAGCTTGGTTTATCTATAGGGATGCCGGCCATGAGAGCTGATACTCTGGCAATGTTTGGTGCATCGGAAGATTGCCCACAGCAGCCTAGGATAACTTCATCTGTCTCTTTTGCGTTTAGGTTGGTACGCTTTAAAAGCTCCCTGATGGTAATTTCTCCTAGTCTTTGTGCGCTGAGGTCTTTAAGTGCGCCCCCTAGGGCACCAATGGGAGTCCTTACTCCGTCTACAATAGCTACTTTCTCAGCCACAGGTTAATTATATCAAAGTTGTGCAAGTGTTGAAGAAACAAACAATATGATCATTTATTGGAAAAGAGGTAGGCCGTCAAAATTTGAATTCAAAAGGGTCGAGTCGAGTTCTAATACGTCTTTATTAATGTAAGCATAAGTTTATAATAGAGGTGAAATGCCGGGCGATTTTAGGGTAATAAGCAAGTCAGAGTGGAGAAGTGGTTGGATCTACTCTGCTAGAGAAAAAATTTCATCTAGACTCGTTACTATTTATGAAATCAGGTGTAACTCTGTTAAAGAGGCCTTAATTATCAGAAACAGAATTGTTGCTTCCTCGAGGCTCAGACATGAAAATATTGCCCGGGTATTTAATTGCATAATAGAGGCTCAGAGCGTTTTTACAATCACTGAGAGTCTTGATGGTGAGACATTGGCAGGGAAACTGAGAAGAGGCGAGATCGAGCGATACTATGGAATCAAATGGTTGAAAGAGGCATTGGACGGATTGAGTTTTGCCAGTTCGAAAGGAATTACACACGGCAACGTTACTGTGGATTCTCTATTCATTACAAATGACAATACTCTTAAAGTTCTGGATTTCGGAATTGATGAGCCTAGGGGGAATGATTTCTCATCGACTCTTGATATCTTTCGCCCTATACTTGGTAGTGAGTTCATTTCAGGATTAGATAATAAAAATGCTGTTCGCGAGCTTTCTATAGAACTACATGCCCTTAAACCTACTAAAATGGATGAAGTGGAAGTGAAACTTGCAAGGATTAGTGACGTATCAGGCAGATCAGCTCCTTTATCACTCTCTTCGCGTATAAAGGTCCCGGGGAGGTTGACACTTACTGTATGTATCACAGCCCTAGTATGTCTTGCTATAATTGTGAGCGGCTCATTCCTGGGGCGTCAATCAGAGTATCAACACATTAAATCTACTTCTATTCAGCTTCCTGATTCAAAGCCGCTTGTAAATGAGGCCACCAAATCTGTATTTGATAAGGATGAACTGATCGAAGATGATGCTGATTTCTATTTAGACAAGGCAAAGATGCTAGAAAAAATTAACGATAGGCCAGCAGCGATAAAGACCATCAGACATGCCCTCAAGGATAAACCTAATAATAAAAGGCTCTTGGCTGAATTGGAGAGGCTTGCAAGATGAATCTAGCCCTTTTGCCCCGTAAAATAGTGGAATCGAATGTGTATTGTGAGACTAGTGGAGTGGCTGGTGTTGTACTAGTCAAAAGAACGGGATGAATGACATATACGAACAGATAAAGCGGGATAGGGATCTAATGGTCGATCAGATATCAAAACATATCGTTGGTCAGACAGATCCTATCACTCAGATCTTAGCTGCAATATTCTCTAACGGTCATGCGCTGATTGTCGGCGTGCCGGGCCTTGCAAAGACGACAATAGTAAAATGCGTTGCAAAGACAATGGCGCTCTCATTCAAACGTATACAGTTTACCCCAGACCTAATGCCTTCTGACATAACTGGTACTAACATCATTTTCGAAGAGACACCGGGTAAACGCGAGTTCAAATTTCAAAGAGGACCTATATTTGCAAATATGATTCTTGCAGATGAAATCAATAGAACTCCTCCCAAGACGCAGGCAGCGTTACTTGAAGCGATGCAGGAGAAGCAAGTGACAGTAGGAAATGAGACATACAGGCTTCCAGAACCATACTTTGTAATCGCTACCCAAAACCCTATAGAACAGGAGGGTACATATCCACTTCCCGAGGCACAGCTTGATAGGTTCATGTTTATGATAGACATAAATTATCCTTCAGCTAAGGAAGAAGAGGATATTTATTCCAAACCTGCTGTACCTGATCTTGATATGAAGGCATGTCTGGATTCAGTAAGGGTGATGAAGATTCAAATAGCAGTGAAAGAAGTGGCAGTCTCCAGCTATGTAGTTTCCTATACTGCGAATTTGGTCAGGGGTACGCGGCCGAAGGATAAGCAGTCGCCCGATTTCATAAAGAAGACCGTAGAGTGGGGGGCAGGCCCCCGAGCTGGTCAACATCTTATAATGGCAGCCAAGGCAATGGCCGCAATGGATGGAAGGCCTTTTGTGACTTGCGAGGATATTCGCAATGTGTCAGTGCCAGTTCTGCAACACAGGATATCAGTCAATTTTCAGGCCCAGATGGAGGCGCTTACATCAGCAGAATTGATTCGAAAACTCGTCCAGACTATACCGGAACCTAAAGTGCCAAAATTCGAACAGGTAAAGTCGTGATGCACAAGCGAACAGTTATAATTTTCATTTTCGTTGCAATTACCATTGTTTCAGGGCACAGACAAACTCAGGTGCTTAAAACCAAGTGGGTATATACTATTCAGGATAAGGTCTACCTGCCGCAGCCATCCGGATGGCATACAACGCTTCCATGGCTGATCTCCTCTCCCGCTGTTGCAAATCTCATGGGACAAGGCAATCTTGAGATCGTGACAGGTACGGAAGAAGGTTACAATGAGTGGTTCCCGGATGGGATGGAAAAATCAGGGCGTTATATTTGCGTGGATTCTTTTGGCAAGTTTGCATGGGAATATAGGACAGACAATAATGCCGGGCGTGCATCTCCTAACATAATCAATGACAAGTACGTGATAGGTGGTTCAACAAGCGGGTGGATGGTGCACTGTTTTGACGGCAATGGAAAGCGGGGATGGCGGTTCGAATGTGATAACAAAGCGAATGTCCTTTCGTCCCCTGCGGTTGGAGATGTGCTTCCTGATAGAGAAGGTGCCGAGACCGCGGCGATTGATCTTGAGGGTACTCTCTATCTTATTACACAGGATGGCAAGCTCTTGTGGAAGAAATCTCTTGTTACCAAACCTATGAAAAATATCCACTCGATAGCGACACCTATAATTTTCGACTTTGAAAACGATAAAAAGCCTGAAATAATTGCCTGTACTATTTCTGGGGTTTTCTGTTTGAATGGTGAAGGCAATATCCTCTGGCAAGGCCCTTATTCATCTGGTTATTCATCACCATCGATACTCCCTGCGACTGTGTCGTGCCATGATGCCTCTTCATCGAAGGAAGTAGGAAGTAAGATAATCACATCTGCAGGGGGTGTGGTCTTCTGCCTAAAGGCCAAGAATGGAGACATTATCTGGCAGCATAAAATAGGTGAGTCTATTTTTTCATCACCTGCTGTTGGTGATGTTGACGGTGATGGTATTCTAGACATTGTTGTGTCGGCTGGAAAGAGACTTTACTGTCTGGATTCAGCAAGCCATCAGGAAAAGTGGAACCTAGAGCTGTCTGGAAATATCTTTTCTTCACCTGCCCTAGCAGATAGATATTCTAACAAGCCGTATCGAATCGAGTGGGCCATGTTCCGTGCCAACAGTCTAAGGACTGGCGCCCACGGCCGTGCATACGGTCCGCTTGATATATATGTAGGATGTGACGATGGACATCTCTATCTAATAAGCGGCAGGGAAGGGAAGGAAATTTCAAGATTCAAAGTCGATTTTCCAAACCTTATAGTTGAAAAGAGTACCAGAGGTGCGCTTCAATTTCTAAGCTCACCTATTGTTGCAGATATAGATGGTGATGGACTTTTGGAGGTGATCTTTACGCTCGTTGACAAGATCTGGTGTCTTGAGGATACCCTGTCAAACCAGAAGAGGCCGGATAAGCTTCCAGATAAAAATAGTAATGGCAAGGTTACAATAGAAAAAAACCTGGCAAAAGTAACTAATGAGTTTACGCTGGCTCAAATAGTCACTGATGCTGACTGGAACCCTGCAGTTCCCAGCTATTCTGACATGCTTAAAGAGATCTCACAGAGACTCGGCGTCAAGACATCTTCCACTACTAGGCAGGCCTCTGTTGACGACAAGGAGTTCGTGACATTCCCATTTTTGTATCTTACTGGTCACAAAGAATTTAAGATAAAAAATGCAGAAAAGCTGCGAGATCATTTAAGGAATGGTGCATTTCTATTT
>SBBU01000376.1 GCA_005239585.1 Planctomycetaceae bacterium | reverse complement strand
TTTTGATGTAAGCTGCATATGATGTGTTCTCTTAAAAGCTGTTTCACGAAAAATTTATATATTTTGGGATAAATACAGACAAATTGAATCACTCATTAAAATAGAAAGTTTAAAGTTGAGCATAGTGCTATAAGTAGCTTGAAACCAATTACATATAACATGACAAATTTCTTTTAAGAAATTAGAAATATAGTGTGTTAAAGAAAAGCCGATTTTTAGGCGACTCTATAATTAGGGAGTAAAAGATGATTGACTTTTACCCATATATTATGTACAGTATACATAGAAACCTTGGTTCTTTGATAAATAGCCATAAGGCTTGGGAGTAAAGACATGAAGGAACGGATAATAATAGGGTTTGTCTTTATAAGCCTTACTGTGCTATTTCTAACGCTTTTAAACGGTCAATCAGGCACTTTAGGAAGCAAATTGAACGACCTTCACGATAAATTACGTAGATACTCCGAAACTTCGCAGCAAGAGAGTAGATCCTTATGGGAGCATAGTATAGTTACAGCTGATCAGTTAAGGGGGGAATTCGATCAAAAACTGAGCCAGCGTGGTGACTCGTTAAATGAAAAGCTGGTAAAAAATGATGAACTAACGAAGAAAACCTCGTCAGAATTGAATAAATTAAAGAGCAAGGTAACTATTGATATAGACCTGTTATATAAGGAAATATTAGGTCCGTCTGCACAAATAGAATCCGGTTCAAATGTCGGTGGTGGGATAGTTGTATATTCTACATCATGTAGTCAAAGTGAATATGAGGCTCTTATACTTACCGCTTTTCACGTCGTCAAGAAATCCATCAAAAAAGAAGGTGATAAGGAAAAAATGGATGATGTAATAGTAAGGGTCTTTAATCCTTCAACTAACAATCTCAAGGAACATAAATCTCAGATTGTTACATATGATAAAGGTAAGGACATTGCGCTCTTGAGGATTGTCTCAAGTGAATCGCTGGGTGTTCCAAGCCGCTTTGCGTCGCGAGAAAAGATAAAATCTCTCAAGATATTTACCCCTGTTCTTACAGTAGGCTGTCCTTTGGGACATGAACCATTTCCGACCGGTGGTGCAATATCTTCTCTCAATAAAGATGTGGCAGGCGAAAAGTTCTGGATAATGAGTGCACCAACGATATTTGGAAATTCGGGAGGAGGAGTTTTTCTTAAAGAATCACATGAACTCATTGGAGTAGCCAGCATGATTTGTACCTTCGACAATCTGGTCTCTACTCCTGTCTATCATATGAGCATATTTATGCCTCTTGATCGTGTTTATGACTGGTTTGACTCTATCGGCTATGAGTTTGTCTATAATCCGTCAGCCAAAAAAGACCTCGATAAAATAAACAGGTTAACTGGACTTGCAAAGACAAATTAAATCACGCTAGTTTAAGGATCTGAAATTTTAATTGGATGTGAGCTCTCAACACCCACTTTAAAACCCCACATCCAGACGTATTGAGAGACCTTTAGCAATAATTGATTATTCCCTTTCTTAAATGTTGCTTTTACTATATCAGGGTCATCGTGGAAAAATCGAGCCATGCTTATAGAATGTAATTTCTCACCGTTTAGCCAGACTTCAACTCCATCGTCAGAATTGATTCTGAGGATAACATCTTGTGCTTTTTCCGAATCTAAGGTGACAAGCGCATAGGCAATTCTGTAGTTTTCGTTAAATTGCCCATTCAAGTCAAGAAAGTGGACAAAATTCGTCTGTGCTTTCTTCCAGTGTACTTTCTTTCCCCCTGCGCCAATATATTCGTCTTTTAAATCGATTGGCTTTTCTTCAGGAGCAAATTTCTGAACTGACAGGTCACGTTTTTTATCTAATTCAAATGGGCCAACAATGTTCCACTTGTCTATATATGTCCAACCTTGATCAATAATTTTGGAGAATGAGATCGGATTTCCTTTGATCGCCAAGTCAAGCTGAATAAACCGATCCATCCGTGCACCGAGCCAAGGTGCAGTACTCAGGGGGATGTTCGGAATAGAGATATCTATTGGGATTTTGTCCGCTTCATAGTCTCGGACAGAGAGTTTTTTCTTTTTTCCTGCTGATTGGTCTAATATGCTTACATGAAATCTACGGTCACTAACCAGGGCAGCATTGTTATAAAGGCACATTTTTTGTTGTTGCTGGCCCATATATACCCCTAGATTTTTATTTTGCACACCAATGCCTCCGAGCGATAAAAGCGTCTCGATAAGAGCATGGTCCGATTCCTTCTGAACGCACTTGAGTAAAATATCCTGAAAGGATTGGCCAGAAGGAATATCTCCCATTATTCCTTTCAAACGACTCATCAATGTCGTTTGTTGTAGATGTTTGTAATCGATCTCTTCAGCATTTACCTTGAGTATTATGCCTTTTTGAATTGGCCTGGATGGAACATGGATGCGATTGGTTGAGGTTTTTTCATCATATTCAAATTTTATATCTTGGCCATCTACCTCTGCTTGAATGGCTTTACGGGTACACGGTAACTCGAATATATAGGACCGTTGGTTAGTTTGTCCCTGAAATCTACCATTTGTAGGACTTGTTGTTATAGTAACGGTATTTCCATCACGACGATATTTCATCTTGGTTGTCGCAAATTGTCCTCTGAGATAGTCTTTTGTTATTCCATCATCCTCATAGAGCTCATATGAACCTTCCTTGCCGGGATAAGAGCGGATCACTAGGGTGTTGAGCGGTTCTGTTGTCATGCGCTGGGTGTATGGTTGCAGAGGGATGGGAATGCCGCCTTTTGCATAGAGCGGAAACTCATTAAGATCGGCGCAGACTAGTTCTTCAGTACCTCCATTATACTTTTCTCCAGTGAACCAGTTGTACCACGTCCCTTTTGGGAACCAGACTGCCTGCGTTGCCACTTTTTTTGGACCTGCCCCAGGAGAAGTAATCGGAGCGACCAGTAGTGCACTCCCGAATAAATATTGCTGAGGATTTTGATATGCCTTGGGCTCTTCAGGGTATTCTATGTACATTGGTCGATTTAGCGGCAGCGATTCTTTATGCCCTTGCCAGGCGCTTGAATAAATATAGGGGAACAAAATAGAACGCAGATGAAATGCCTTGCGTGCCGACTGCTCAACAGATTTGTCCCACAGCCAAGGTCGGCGATCCAAGTCCTTATAGTCGACTGAATGCAATCGCAATGCAGAGGTGGTTGCACCAAACTGAATCCAACGTGCAAAAAGTTCATCATTTCGAGGTCCTCTGTAACCTCCTATATCGTGCGACCAAAAGAAACAACCGACATTCCCGGCTGTAGAAGTAAGCGGTACCTCGAATGCGAGCACAGGCCACTTGGAATAGGCGTCGCCTGAAAAGTGTATAGGATGTCTGTGGTCTCCCCATCCTCCCCAGCGGGAGAAAGATTGACCCCTCAATGAACCGCGATTGGAATCCTGATAAAAACAACGGTTAAACCAGAAGAGCTCACCGAGACCTGAAATAGATGGGACGTCGCCCCACCCACCATCAAACCACCAAAAGTTTACACCCTCTTTTTCTAGCGGATTCAGGATGTGCTTGAAGAATGCTGATATACATTTTTTATCTCCTACATCGATAATAATTGTTTTGCCTGATGAGGGATCCTTTCCGATCTCTTTCATGAATGCTTCATAGTATTTTTCGTGAGATGCAATACCTGTATCAACACCTTCAAAGGGATTGCATGGATGAAGGTTTAAAGTTGTAAATATTCTCTGCTCATTAAGCCATTTCAATAGTTCAGGAGGTTCTTGTATAAGTTTTGGATCCCAGCTGAAACCTACCCAGTTTTCATGCCAATTGCTGATCACCATAACATCAAGTGGAAAATCATGACTCTCGAATTCTTTTACAATGTCGCGATAGTCCTTGGAAGAATAGTCCCAATAACGTGAGTACCATGTACCCAAGACATACTTGCGAGGCATAGGAACAGCACCGCCAATGCCTGTAAATACCCTTAGCGCTGATTTGTAGTCATGTCCATATCCAAAGAGATACCAATCCAGATCGCTAGTTTTTTGGCGAGCGACAGGCCAGTCATTGATGAGCAAAGGCCGCTTCGAGTCATCCAATAAATACCACCCATCCCGACTAAGCACTCCTTCTCCAAGAGGTATTGCACCAGTAGCTAGATCCAGAGAACGAAGTGTTCCTCCTAGGTTGCCATGATTAGGCAGCCCTGGCTTCCACTCGACATATTGTGTCCCATTTTTGATGAATGCATTGAGATTGTTGGGATTAAATGGTTTTCCATCTTGATTATATATTAGCCTGATTTGACCCGTGTCGATGATCACCTCATTCTCCTTTCGATTCAGTTTGAAATTCTTTGATCTAATGTCCCGATTTATGGCAAAGACTGAAGGCGAGTCGATGAACTTGCCTGACTCGGAATATTCCATTCGAATACATTCAGGAGCAATCACAGTGAATCGGGCCTTTCCTATCTGAATTGTGGATGACTCTTGCCATGTAGGATTGTTCGGTTGACTCTGGCACGTATTGAGAGCCAGAAAGGCAAGCATTGCTAGTGATCTATACATGCTTATATAACGAAGTTGAAAGATTTTTGCTGCATTGTTGATTTTAAAAAGTTTTATCCCGCAATGTTCTTAGCTGCGGGCATTATAACTCCGTATAATGGATTCCAAAAAATACCGAGTGCTATTGTTGCGAGGGCAAGGATCCATAGACATGAACTGAATATTAATGGTAGTTTTGCCTGAGGCTTGTCAGAGGAATGTTCAAGAAACATCTTTGCAATTATTCTTGCATAATAATAAAGCGAGATAACAGTAAAGAGCACAGCGAAAATAGCCATTAATATCCCTAAAGTACCTATTGGATTCCCGGGCACAACCAGATATCTCAGAATCAAAAATTTACCCATGAATCCAGCTAGCGGAGGTATCCCGGTCAGGGAAAACAAAAAAATCGTCATAACCCCGCAAAGCTTAGGATCCACCCAGCCAAGTCCCTTGCAGTCTTCGACTGTCTGAATGCCGTATTTTTCTTCAAGTACGATTACAACAAAGAATGCCCCTAAATTCATAACTAAATAAACTGCTGAGTAAAACATTAGTGATGAGATGTTATCTTGTGTAAAAATGAGAAATGGAAGCAGCATGTACCCTGCATGCGCTATTCCTGAATAAGCTAATAGTCTCTTGAGATTGCTTTGATGTAGTGCGCTTATGTTTCCAACAGTCATTGTGACAAGACTTAGAACTGCAATTATGATCTTCCATTCAAATGCCTCGTCTCCGGGACCTTTTGGGAAGACTCCATTCAGGAATCGTACAAGCATTGCAAATCCTGCAATCTTTGGTCCGATCGAAAAGAAAGTGGTAACAGGAGTGGGTGCTCCTTCATAAACGTCAGGGCACCACATGTGAAATGGTACCGCTGCAATCTTATAGGCGAATCCAGCCATTATTAGGACACTCGTTACAAGAGCCATGGTTACGTTAATACCCTGCCCTGCCGTTACTTCGCCTAGTCTCTTGCCAATTTCTGTTACGTTTAAACTCCCTGTTATTCCATATAGGTACGTCATGCCGAAAAGCATTACACCTGATGCCGCCGAACCGTAGATTATGTATTTGAGACTTGCTTCAGCCGATTTTCTGTCTTTACGTAACAGTCCTGTTAGTATATAAGATGTGACACTTACAAACTCCAGAGAAAGATACATCATTAAAAGATCGTTAGCCTCACTCATCAAAAGCATTCCAAATATGCAGGATATGAGGAGTATCCAAAATTCTGCGTAACCTGTGACCCACTTTGATAGTACGGGTATTGAAAATATAGCTACAAATAGCGCGCCAATTAGGAAAAGATTTTTAAAGAATAGCGCTAGTCCGTCGAATGCGGCCGAACCCTTAAAAATGGTCTCAGGTTGCTTAAAATTAAGCTCTGGCTGTGTCTGCTGAGTATGAGTCGAAAAATCGTATATGCAAAAACCTAGTGCACAAATAATAGCCAATATAGCGAGAGTTGCCAGAATTTTTCTATTTCGTCTTGATACGACTTCAACGAGAACAAGGACAACGACGGCTCCTAAAAGAATTAATTCGGGCCTGAATTTGCCAAGGCTTTCAGTGACCCATTTCCACTGATCCATATATTCAGCTCAAAACACTCAAGTGTGATTATTTAGCCCAAGGCATCCCAACAACGTTTACCAAATTTTGGATTGCCGGATTAATCAGGTCCAGAACAGCATTTGGATAAATTCCGAGGAAGATTGTCAATACAACGAGCGGGACAAGGGTTACCAATTCTCTCGAATTGATGTCGTTCAGATTATGGTATTTACCCTCTGGTTCAGGACCGAGGAATATGCTCTGATAACTCCACAAAAAGTATGCTGCTCCCAAGACGATACCTGTAACTGATAGGGAGGTAAAGATCTTGTAAAAATTTTCGCTAGGGATGAACCAGTAATGTATTTCCGCATGACCTGCCATAAAGGCACCGATGAAACAAAGCACCTCGCTAACAAAGCCTGAAAGCCCCGGCAGTCCAAGCGATGCCATAAACATAATCCCAGTGATCCCTCCATAGTAGGGCATTTTGCTCCACAGCCCGCCAAATCCACCAACGTCGCGATGATGAACCCGATCGTAGATGACTCCAACAAGCAAGAAGAGTGCCCCTGTTATGATCCCATGGTTCCACATCTCAAACAATGCCCCAGCCATTCCGGCTGTTGTACATGCTGCCATACCGATTAGGCAGTAACCCATATGGCTTACTGATGAATATGCAACTAGCTTCTTCCAGTCTCGTTCCAGATATTTTTCTCCAGTCTTGGGATTTACTCTGGGCACACCCTTGATTTGTGCCATGCTACATAGTGCACCATAGACAATATTGATAAAGCCCAAGAACATCATGAATGGTGCGAACCATCGTGCTTCTTCGGGTAGGATTGGATAACTTATCCTCATAAGACCGTAGGTTCCCATCTTGAGCAATACGCCTGCAAGGATTACGCTAACTGGAGTAGGAGCTTCAACGTGCGCATCTGGGAGCCATGTGTGAAATGGAAAGACAGGGACTTTGATGGCGAATCCTACAAAGAGTGCCAGAAATGCAGCTTTCCACCATAAACCTGTAAAGATATGATTGTTTTTTGCTAGCCATATTAGATCAAAAGTGTGACCTGTCATATGCTCATCTGCCCTTTTGCTGGTGAAGTACATCGCGAGCATTACAATCAGCATGAGAACACTACCAAAAAGTGTATACAAGAAGAATTTTATAGCGGCGTACTCCTTTCTCGAACCTCCCCAGATTCCAATCAGAAAGTACATAGGAAGGAGTACTAGTTCCCAAAAGACATAGAAAAGAAAGAAATCGAGGGCACAAAAAACACCCATTAAACCAGTTTCAAGGACCAGAAATAAAGCAAAGTATCCCTTAATCCCGCGGCTGACCTTCCAGTGTTCTATGTTCCAGGAGGCAAAGATACAAAGAAAAAAAAGTATCGAAGTAAGGACTATCATTGTAACACTTATCCCATCAATCCCAACATAGTACTCTATGTTGAATGCTTTTATCCACCACGTTCTTTCGAACAATTCTGGTTTTATATCTGAAGGTTTGAATTTATTAAGAATCATTATAGCGCAAACAAGTGGGATCAATGCCGTGATTGCAGAGATCCACTTGATAAGATTATTGGCGCCTTTGGGTATGAATAGTATTATTA
>SBBU01000372.1 GCA_005239585.1 Planctomycetaceae bacterium | reverse complement strand
TGCGCCAAGTATCTTTGCGGTCTTTTGACCTTCATCCATGATTATTGGAAATGTGATTTTCTTGTCCTTTGCGTAACTCTTTGCCCCATCTTCCGTATCCTTCGGAAATGCGTCAACACCGAGGAATACGATCCCGTTTTTAGCACACCATTCAGCAAGCTTCATTATCTTAGGAAGGTAGATCTGAGATGTGTTGCAGCCATATGTCCAAAAGTGGATTACTAGTATATTCTTCTCTATATAATCGCCGAGCTTATGCTCACCTCCATTAATATCCTTCAGGATTAGTTCAGGAATCTTTTCTCCAAGATAAGCAGTATCGATGCTCTCTAGAACCCAGGTCAATCGCTCTGCTAATTCATTCTTGTTAGACTTTTTTGCCTTTGCGAGCTCTTTCTCTAACTTTTCTTTCATATGTGTCCTTGCCGCCTTGCCAAGTTTTGTAAGGTCTTCAACGGCTCTCTTTACTGTCATGCCTCCACTTGATTCAAGCGCCTCGAAGAGCGCCTTGCACTGCTTATTGAGTTCAACAGTTATAGCTCCAGTTAGTTTATCAAGGCGATTTTGTAGTGCTCTGATCTTTGCCAGCTCAGCTGATGTCATTTGAAGGCATTTCTCACTATGCCCCGTGTGCTCTTTGTTTGTACATGCGTTTTTGATTTGTTTATCAATCTTGGTTTGTGTTTTTTCAAGTGCTTCAAGTACTACTGCTCCACGTTTTATCAACTCATCTTGTGCCTTGGAGCTGATTGCCTCATCTGTGTTTGCAATCTCGTGAATCAATTGCTGTGTCCTTTTTTCTTTGTGCTGAATGTGGGCACAAAGTAGAGCAAGTGACAATAACCAAAACCTCATATTCTAGAGTCTATATCTGATATTAGTACAAGTCAAACAGCATCGATCAGGTAAGCAAAGTGTGTAGAGAAAGCAAAAGCAAATTTACACTTGGCATTTTATCCAGTGTTCACCCGCCTCCGCAGGAAGCCACGCCTGTAAAGGCGTGGAGGAATGCGAATCGTTTCCTGCTTCGGCGGATGTCGCCTCGCCTCGGCGGGGCGAACCTCGCTCGCAAAGCGAGCGGGCAGGCACGGCTGTCAAGCCGTGGGGCTCCACCTATTCTGGTAAAGCTTCATTGAAAAAACGGAAAGCGCTTTCCGTTTTTTACTATACTTATATAACTATATAATTATAGCAAAAATGGAAAACGCGTTTTCGTTTTTTTGCAACAGTTACCAATCTAAGTAGAACTGTTTCTTCAAGGCTGATATAATTCAGTCAAGATGACAATCTATCTAGACAATAATGCAACAACCCAGATCGATCCGCAGGTTTTCGAGGCGATGAGACCCTTTTTCGAGGCCAAGTATGGCAATCCATCTAGTCTTCATCCGATGGGAAATGATGCCAAAGCAGCTGTCGAGGATTCTCGTTCCAAGATCGCTTCTCTGATAGGAGCATCGCCAGATGAGATTATTTTTACATCGTGTGCGACAGAAGCGAACAACATAGCCATCAAAGGGGTTGCTAGAAGATATAGTGAGAGAGGGAAGCACATCATAACATGTGTTACTGAGCACAAGTCTGTTTTGGAGCCGTGTCAGGGACTCATTAGGGATGGATTCAATGTTACTTTCCTTACAGTCTTGCCAGACGGACTGATAGATGTAGAGACGCTCAGAAAAGAGATAAGAGAAGATACGATCCTAATCTCGATTATGCACGTTAACAACGAAATAGGTGTTATTCAACCAATTGAAGAAGTAGGAAGGATAGCAAAGGAGATGGGGATTTTCTTTCACAGTGATTGTTCACAGAGCTGCGGAAAAATCCAGGTAAATGTAGACAAACTTGGCTGTGACCTTTTGACTATATCTGGTCATAAAATGCATGGACCAAAGGGTGTTGGCGCCCTTTATGTGCGAAAATTTGCTCCGCGAGTCAAATTGGGCCCGCTTATGGAGGGTGGCGGGCAGGAAAATGGTTTGCGGCCGGGAACACTCAATGTGCCTCTCATAGTCGGCCTTGCCAAGGCATTTGAGATGGACTGTGCAGATATGATCGATGAACAGAGAAAAATTCGCGAGCTTCGAGATTATTTAATGACACAGTTGCTATCTAATTTGGACGAGGTGTATATAAATGGCTCATTGAAAAGCAGGGTGGCTGGCAACCTGAGCACAAGCTTTAGATTTATCGAAGGAGAAAATTTGGTAAAGGAGCTAAATGATAGCGAAATCATTGTCTCAACGGGTTCTGCTTGTTCTGAGGCTGTGCTTGAACATTCACACGTATTAAAGGCATTGGGACTTTCAGAGGATCTTATCCATAATACAATCCGTTTTGGATTTTGTAGATTTAATACATTAAAAGATGTAGAATATGTTGTTAGAGTTGTTGTTGATACGGTAAGGCGGCTCAGGGCCGAGTCGCCGTCCTATCAAAATTACGTTAAAGGAGTTAAAAAATGATAACTATAACTGAAAATGCCGCGACAAAAGTAAAAGAGCTCCTTGAAAAGGAGAAGAAAGGCCCAGAGTTTGGTCTGCGTGTTGGAGTTCAGGGCGGCGGCTGTTCTGGGCTGATGTATGTCTTGGACCTTGATACCCAGAGAGCAGATGATAGTGTGCTGGAGGAGTATGGCGTAAGGGTTTTCGTAGATGGCAAGAGTCTGCTTTACATATCGGGTTCACAAGTTGACTATGAAGATGGGCTCATGGGCTCAGGCTTTAAGGTTCGCAATCCGAACGAAAAGGGCTCCTGCGGCTGCGGCCACTCTTTTGAGACATAGACTGAATAATCCATCGGAACTTGGGAGGTGATTGGTGTCTGAAGAGGCGCTTACACAACGTGTACAAAAAGTTATCGAGAGACTTCGGCCATATTTACAATCGGATGGCGGTGATATGGAGCTTCTCAATGTAGATGAAGAAGAGGGGATCGTCTTTCTGAAACTTCAGGGCGCCTGCTCAGGATGTCCGAGCTCCATGATGACACTCCAGATGGGAATTGAGAATCAGCTAAAGAGTGAAATCCCTGAGATAAAAAGGGTAGTTTCAGTTTGAGGGGATAAAGATGACAAATGTAACCCAGATGCATTACGCCAGGGAGGGAAAAATTACTCCTGAAATGAAGCGCGTTGCGGGGCGCGAATGCATATCGCCAGAATTTATTAGGCAAGAGATTGCAGAAGGAAGGGCAATAATACCTGCGAACATCAATCACCTCGCTCTATATCTTGACCCAATGGGAATTGGAATGAACCTTAAAGTGAAAGTAAATGTTAATCTTGGGACTTCACCTGTCGTAAAATCACTTGAGGAAGAATTATGCAAGGTTACAACCTCGGTAAAATTCGGCGCTGACACTATCATGGATCTCTCTACAGGCGGTGACCTAAATACAATTAGAAAAGAAGTTATCAGGGCATCTACCGTTCCTGTTGGTACTGTCCCGATCTATCAGATGGCTGAAGAGGTGGAGGATATCGCGGATATTACTCCACGGGACATGCTTGATGTTATAGAGGAACAGGCAAAGCAGGGCGTGGATTATATGACTATACATGCAGGCGTGCTTATGGAGTACCTTCCACTTGCCAAGAAACGAATCACGAAAATAGTCTCTCGTGGCGGCGGACTAATCGCATACTGGATGGTGAAAAACAAGAAACAGAATCCATTTTATACGTACTTTGACGACATCTGTGACATTTTCAAGAAATATGATGTCTCGTTCAGCCTCGGAGATGGTTTGCGGCCGGGTTCTCTTCATGATGCTTCAGATGAGGCCCAATTCGCGGAACTCAAGACACTTGGTGAATTGACGTTGAGGGCTTGGCAGAAAGATGTTCAGGTAATGATAGAAGGACCGGGTCATGTTCCTCTTGATCAGATTCCTTTTAACATGAAGAAACAGCAGGAAATCTGTCACGGTGCGCCATTTTATGTCCTTGGACCTCTCGTTGTAGATGTTGCTGCAGGCTATGACCATATGGCCTCGGCAATCGGTGCAGCGATTGCAGGTCAATTTGGCGCAGCGATGCTTTGCTACATAACTCCAAAGGAGCATCTCGGGCTTCCTAATGAAGAGGATGTAAAGCAGGGCCTCATTGCTTACAAGATCGCGGCACATGCTGCTGACATTGCAAAAGTCAAAGGCAAGGCACGGGCATGGGATGATGAGATGTCTCGGGCTAGATTTGCATTTGATTGGGAGAAACAGTTCGAACTTTCAATTGATCCTGAAACAGCCCGGGCATATCACGATGAACAGCTCCCGGGTGAATATTTCAAGTCAGCAGAATTTTGCGCCATGTGCGGACCAAAATATTGTCCCATGGGAATCATGACACACCTAGATGACATTGAAAAAGCCACTAGGGATAGTCAAAAGGGCATAGAGAAGCACACATAAACATAGGGTGAGCGAGAAAACATCCAAGATTCAAATAAAGACATTAGTTCTTGGTCCACTTTTAAATAATTGCTATATAATTTATGCTGAAGGTCAAACTGAGGCATTGCTAGTGGATGCGAGTTTCGATAGCAACCGTATAGTTGAAGCGATAAATTCCCTCGGACTCTCTCTAAAGTATGTCTTGATAACGCACGGTCATATCGATCATGTAGTTGGTTCAGGATTGATTCGTGATGAGACAGGTGCAAAGATAATGATCCACAGGGATGATTTGCTCCTTTATGATCATGTTCAAGAGCAAGGTCAGATGTTTGGATTCCATGTTGACAAGCTACCACAGCCTGATGGCTTTCTAGATGACGGTCAACATGTTGCAATTGCAGGGATTTCAATTCAAGTCATACATACGCCGGGTCATTCTCCCGGTGGCCTATGTTATTTGCTGGGCGATAATCTATTTACAGGCGATACGTTGTTTCAGGGTTCGATTGGCAGGACCGATCTCTGTGGTGGCGATTACGAACAGTTGATTAAATCCATCAAAGAAAAACTTTTTCCATTGGGTGAAGAAATCTCTGTCTATCCTGGCCACGGCGAGGGGACACAACTTGGACGGGAACGCATGACAAATCCGTTTCTGATTTGAAATTGCAAAAATATATCAAGCGGCTTGATAAACAATGTGTAAGTGTAGGCAGTTCCTAACAGGCAATTAGATTTATCCCGCCTTCGCCACCTGCTTGCCAAAACGGCAGTGCAGGCAGGGAAAACCCCGTCCCTTGGGACTGGATGAATAGCGCAAACACTGCTCTGGATTTTCTACATTGTGAGAAAAGGCTACGGCGGGATTCCGCCAGTGTTTGTGCGTATTCCGCTTTTTGGCCCAACGTTACAAGGATACCCCGCGGCTTGCCGCGGTGAGGCTTCATTTTTCTAGCTCTCTGAGTTTCTCTTCTGCTTTCATTTTGAATATTTCTTCTTTTAGTTTTTCTATCTATTCTCGTTTCTGTACAGGAATATCTTCAGGCTTCTCTTCAATCTTTTTGGATTCCTTTTTGTCGAGACCGGTGCTGATTTTCTTTATATCTGCCTTTTTTATCCTTAGCTTTCCTGCCTGTGAATCGATTTCAAATTCCTCATGAGTTATTTTGCCGAAAATAGTGCTTGTCTTTGTAACGATTTTGTCTTCATCTTTTCCGGGTGTTGCGTTTAAGATCTCCTGCACAGGAACCTTCAAAGTCCCATAATCCGTCTTTATCTCTATATTTGTAATATTCATTTTGCCTGCCAGTATGCTGTTGTCATTGAGGACTATCATTACACTGCCTTCTATAGCAGGCCCTAGGTTATTAAAACTTATGAATTTCACATCCTCTATTTTTATTTCGATTTGTCCATATCTTGCTGTTGCCTTGATCGAATCGTGTTTTAGCCATCCTCGCAATGAAAGCCCATTACCCTGTAGACTGTCCTTTGTTATCTCGTATTTTCTTTCGCTGTAGAGTTCAAGCAGTTTTTTTACTCTTGTTTTGATCTCATCATCTGTATGATCTTTAGCCGCCTCAAGAACAGGAATTATAATCCAACCAAGATTTTTTAGTTCTGTTTGGGTATTCTCTCGTACCTGTGGGTCGTCATCTCCAAGTTTTGGTATTAATTCCTTTGCTTTCATATGAAGTTTGTCTACTTGGTCTTTTCTGTAATTGAAAAGGTTGATCTTGCCAATATCGCTAGTTTTTATCTTTACATCTCCAAACTGGCATTCTATTCCTAGCGAGTCCTTTTCTAATTTGCAGACGTATCGTTCACCTGAGCGGGTAGTGACAAGTCCATTGAATTGTTTATCGGTGGGTTGTTTTCCCGACAGAAAGCCCCCTTCCGACTCGTAAATTGTCTTTATCTCTTCCTCGCTCCTTGCCTTGGTGGAAATCCTGAGAAAATCTACCCAAAAGATGTCTTTTGCCCCAGTTGATTTTCCTTCCCGCAAGCTAAACATAGTTATAGGGGCGTCATTGGTTTTTAGGTTAGCGCTTAACATTCCGCTGAAGCTGGTTTCTTGTTTTACCCCATCCAGATAGATTTCTATCTTCCCGTCTTTCGAATTAATAGTAGCTGCGATGTAATACCATGTTTGTTCCTTTAAAGCTGCTTTTGATGCATGAGCGTTTCCAAGCTGGCCATTGTCGCAATATACATGTGTTCCGATTGTTTTTTCAGCCCCCTTGCCTTTGTTCTGAAGAGAAAGATGGTAGTTGTAATATCCTGTGGTGTCATATTTGATAGCAAGGGGGGTGTAGTGCGCCTTTGCTTTTTCGCCCTGGTATTTAAATTTTACCTCAATCGTGAGAGATTCTTTTATACTCAGCTCCTCTTTGTGGGGTATTTCTAACCAGTTTCCTTTTGATAGGTCGCATTTTACAGCGCTTACGCCATCCTCAGTTGCATATTGGCTGCCATTTAGTTTTATATCCTCATCACCGTTAAAATCCCAGTAACCCGCCACGTCCTCGTCGTTGACAAGGGCCTTTTTCTTACCCGGTAGAATTTGGTCGATCTCTTTTGATTTGATTTTAAGCGTCCCGTGATTTGTTTTGAATGTGAATTCTTCTTGAACCAAGCGTCCAGTTATAGTTTTTTTAGTTTTGACCTCGAATGTGTCATTTTTGGCCTTGATATATTTAATCTCTTTTATAGGTATCGATATCTTTCCCTGATCTGTTTTTAGCTCAATTTCCTTTAGCTCTATTGTAGTGGAGAACATGGTTCCATCTTTCGTTTGTACAGTAAGATCGAGATTTTCTTCTTGGGCACCATCAAGAAAGGTAACTATGCTGATAATTGAATAATAAAGAATTCTCATGTGGAAACTCCTTAAAGGCTATTGTTTTGCCTTGCAAAATTCTACAGGTTTTTCGCTCTTTTTAAATCTCAGTACTGCTATAGTATATGTATTCTTCTCTGATGGACAAGTGATACCAAAGACTATTCTGATTCTTTTCTCCTCCTCGACTATGCAGCGAAGAGTCGCTTTTGCGCCATTACCTTCTACTATTCCAACTGCCATCTCTTTGAAGTCTGGTTTTGTTATTGGAGAGATATCAAGATGTTTTATCATGTCGTTCCATTCTCCGTCAGTCCTTACTACATAATTCGTATTTTTGTTTGAATTCAGATTCAAATAGTCTCATAACGCACCCCCTCTACTTGTTATAAATATAGACGCTTATAACGAAAAAAAGTTGCAGTAGACCGGGATTATTTTTGCTCGTCGAGGATTTTTATGTGAAGTTCTTTTAACTGATTTTCACTTACAGGGGTTGGGGCCCCTGTCATGATGTCCTGACCTGTTTGAGTCTTTGGAAGGGCGATGACTTCTCTTATCGATTCATGTCCAAGCAACATGGTCGCGAGTCTGTCGAGTCCAAGTGCTATTCCACCGTGAGGTGGTGCACCGTACTGGAAAGCTTCAATCAGAAAGCTGAATTTCTCCTCTATTTCTCTCTCTGATAGCCCAAGGGCCTTGAAGATTCTGGCTTGAACATCACTCCTGTGTATACGGATAGATCCCCCCCCAATTTCAACTCCATTTATTACAAGATCGTATGCCTTGGCCTTGACATCGAACGGCTTTGACTCAAGAAGTGATAGGTCTTCATCGCATGGCGATGTAAATGGATGGTGTCTCGCCCCTATTTCGCCTGACTCCAGGCGTTCAAACATTGGGAAATTAATAACCCAGCATGGTATGAATTTAGATTTATCACGCAGGTCGAATTGATCAGCTAGTTGCAATCTCAAAGCTCCAAGGATCTCAGATGCCTTTTTATCTGCTACAATCAGGACTGTGCTCTCTTGCACTGCGCCGGTTCTTTTTAATATTTCGTCCTGTTCTTTTTCACTAAATAATTTTGACTGTGTCCCTGGTTTTATTGATATCAATCCTTTTCCACCTTTCTGGGTGCAAAGTTGTGTAAGATCATCTATCTGCTTTCGTGAAAGAACTTTAGGGCAGGCAAATGATCTTACGACCCCCTTTGAGTTCAGGGTCTCGCGTATGATATTTGAGGTAGACCCTTTGAGCAAGTCCGTGATATCTGCGATCTGCATACCGAATCTAAGATCTGGTTTATCTATGCCGTAATGTGCCATGGTTTCGTCGAAAGGTACTCTTCGAAATGGCCTTTCAAGTTTTATGTTGAGAATCTCCTGAAAGAGTGCGCAGATGCAGCCTTCTATGACTGTCATAACGTCATCTTGTTCTACAAAAGACATTTCAAGATCGAGTTGGCTGAATTCAATAACCCTGTCTAATCTGGGATCTTCATCGCGGAAGCATTTCGCTATCTGATAGTATCTGTCAAAACCGCAGAGCATGTAGAGCTGTTTGAATATCTGAGGACTCTCTGCCAGCGCGAAGAAGCTTCCGGGAAAGAGCCTGCTGGGTACAAGAAAGTTCCTGGCCCCGCCGGGTGTATACTTGACAAGATAAGGTGTTTCTATCTCTAGAAATCCATTGGAATTGAAGTAGTCCCTGATTGTCTTTGTAATCCTGTGTCGAGTTATTATGTTATTTTGCATCTTAGGGGTTCTAAGATCCAGATATCTGTGTTTTAGCCGGGTTTCCATGTCTAACTTTACTTCTTCAGAAATTGGAAAGGGGAGCGGTTTTGATTCATTTATGATTTGGAACTCGTTTGTGACAATCTCTATTTCGCCAGTTGCTAGTCTTGGATTTATGGTCTGTGGTGTTCTTTTTACTACGGTTCCCTTTATAGCGATTACAGACTCTGGTTTTAGTTTTGGCGGATTGGTTTTAAAGACTATTTGTGTCTTTCCATAGCGATCTCTAAGATCGACGAAGAGCACGCCTCCGTGGTCTCTAACCGAGTCAACCCATCCATTGAGTGTAATTTCTCTCCCTTCGTCTGTTATCCTGAGTTCGCCGCAAGTGTGAGTCCTCTTCATGAACATCTTATACCTGCATATCCAACAACAGTCTTCTCATCTCCTGAATGATCAGCGCTGGTAGAGTGGGCGACAACTTGGACGCTTTTTGCCCCTTTTGTCTTGCTGTACGATATCCAGCACACTATTGGGGCATAACCACAGATGCTTATATTATTGGTCACGATTGTTTTTCTAAATCCTGTCTCGTCAAGTTGCTTTATTTGCTCTATTGCAAGATAGTCTTTCTCTATCGTTTTTGATTTTGACTCGTAATGATTCAAGTCGCTTGACGCGACAACAAGGACATTGTCAAGTTTGTTAGCCATTTTCCTCCCCAAATTGCTCAATATTATCAAGTCTTTATCTTGAGTCCATAGGTTTACGGACAAAACTGCTATTTTGACATCGTGTCTGAGGTATTTAAGTATCAGAACCTGCATCTCTCCAGAGTGTTCATTCATATGTGCAGTTGGGTCAAGTTCAATTTCTGGGATTAATTTAAGAGCTGAGATTAGTCTGTCGCTAATAGGGACATTACCAAAAGGAGTTTCCCAATCTCCCTCTGGCCATAGCGAGATCTGTCTGCCTAGACCACGGTGATTGAAGCAAAGCACTAGTACCTCCTGTGGAATCTCTATGGATGTTAGGGTTTCCATTGCGACTTGGCCAGAGTAAGCAAGTCCAGCATGGGGTAATATGCAGGATATTGCTTGACTTGGTGTTGAGCGTGGACTCATTTCGTCAAAAAGTTTTCCAAGGGATTTGGCATCTTTAGGATAAAAGTTATGGGCCTGCATTCTGCGTACCAATTGAAATCGCCTCGTTATTTGAGTTTTCCCAGTTTCTTTGCCGTTACGTAGCTTATGATTTTATATACAAGGCGGGCTGTTGCAAATTCAGATACATGGGTTCCGCTTATAGGAGCAAGTTCAGTTACATCTGCAGCTACCACTTTTTTCTTGGCTATCACTTCTCGTAGGATTCTGGTGGACTCTTCCCAGCTGAGGCCTCCCGGTACAGGTGTGCCGGTGCCCGGGATTATTGAAGGGTCTAGTCCATCGACATCGATAGTAATGTAAACATTCTCTGTGAGTTCATTTAGGACATCCTTTACCAATTTATCGATGTTTAGGTTTGCATGTCTTAGAAATGTCCTAACTTTTTTTGTATTGCAATATTTATACTCATCTTCTGAAATTGAGCGGATGCCGACTTGGACTACCTTGCAGTACTGCATCATCCTGTGTGCCGCGCATGCGTGATTAAATTTCGAGCCGTGATATTCTTTCCTCATATCTGCATGGGCGTCAAACTGAAGGACTGATAGATTCTTATACTTCTCTGCAACCGGTTTAAGCAGTCCTTCTGTTATTGCATGTTCTCCTCCCAGCATTAACACGAATTTGCCTTTCTTGACAAAAGGCCTTGCGTAGTTTGAGAGTTCATTCATGAATATTTCTGGCGAATCTGAATGAGTAAATGGTTTAATCGTGCTAACTCCAAAGATCTTCCATGTCTCCAGCCACATTTCCTCATCGAATAGTTCAACTTGGTAAGAAGCATTGATAATTGCCTGTGGGCCAAAGCGAGTACCTTTTCCATAGGTTGTAGATTGTTCATATGGGCAGGGAAGTATAACAAAGAAAGATTTTTCAAGGGGGGTTCGACTCTCTTTTGGGATGCCTAGAAATTCGGGGGTGTCAGTGGTTCCTTCGTTGTCCATCAAAAGACTTAGGGCTTAAAGGTAACGATTGGCTTTTCTTTGAAGGAGAATTGGGGTGTGAGTTTTCTAAGATCTGATACGTTAATTTGGTCTAGTCCTGCCGCAAGGAGCGGAAGGGCGATAGTTGCATCGCAGTGCAGTGTGACGGCATCTGCCTGTGGATGTATCTTGTGCCACGATTGCGCCTCTTTGAATGTGCAGCCAGAAAGCCCACCCCAGTAATCTGGGTCTGTTATTATCTGAATACAATAGCGGTATCCTTCAGAGCTTGATCCTAAATCTGGCGCTATATTTGGCCCCTGTTGTATGAAATTTTTAGGGACTCCTCCACCTATCAGGATTTCACTGGTGGTATACTTGTCACCTACGGATATTGTAACGATTTCCTCTACATCTCTAATAACATCAAATAGAAAGGTATTCTTTCCCTTTTTACCGTAAAACAGGGATAGTCCATACCCAGAGTCAGCTATGGAAGGAGAGTATATTGGTACCCCTGCCTTGTATGCACTTGTTATTATGCCGTCTTCTTTTACTTTAGGTGCAAGGAATTTACCGAATAGTGAAAAGAATTCGCGCGTTGTGTGTGGTCTCTTTTCCAGGCTATAACCAAAGCTGGATATTAAGCTGTCGATCTCTTCATAAGTAATATCATCTCCTGCTGTGTCATACATCCTGTCAAATCTAAACCGCCTGAGATGCAGATCATTTGTGTCAGGCCGAATCTTGTAGTGGCAATGCCCTAAGCTTTCGTATATGTCATGAAATAGATTGGCCCCGGTTGAAACTATTATGTCGATCAATCTGTTTTGAACTAGATATTTTATGACGTTTCTCAATCCACCCGGTACCATGGCGCCTGCAAGGCCGAAGAAAATGACGCATTTTTTCTCTGTAAGCATTTTTTGCCAGACCTCGAATGCACTGCCCAGATTGCGTCCTTGAAATGAGATATGTTTGAGGCTGTTAAGCATTTCAGCGACTGTTTTTGTAGTTGTGATGTCTATGGGATTTGTCCTGTGCTTAGTGACAACTTGTCTATTTATGGTATCAGTACTGCGCATGCTATTACCGTTGTCCAAAGTCCCTGTGCTCCCATTGTTGACTGGGTGATATTAGTCGTCTTTACGAGTTTTCCGCTAATGAGCCATGATTTTTTTCTTTCCTGCCATTGTGCTTCTTGCTGGAAATCTATCCCGTGAATAGTACAGAACATACTTGCTGCCAACTCCTCTGCGTATCTTCCTGCCTGCTCTTCTGTCTCTCCAAATGAATGGTGCTCCGAAAGATATCCGTGCTGGCTTTTATCTTTCGGGATTGCGGCACCGATAGAGGCCGCAACAAGTCTTCTGTTTTCGTTTGTTTCATTGCGAGCTATAACAACAGCTGTTACCTGACCAGCCTTGAGGTTATCAATACCTTTGGATGGAGTTGTGAGTTTGCAGTAGGGAGGAAAAATACTTGAGACATGAACTATGTTTAGATGAGCTACCTTTGCATCTCTCAAGGCCTCTTCGAAACTTGTCAGCTTCTCTTTGGATCTTCCTACACCTTTTGAGAAAAAAATTTCTTTCGGAACGTACGGTATCATGTGAGTACACAACATAACAATTCTGTTTTTCCATGTCAATGCTTGAGAGACTTTGAAAAGTTAAAGTTGAGTAAAAATCAGGCATCGCCGGCAAAGTTTTTTGTAGACTCTTGTCATTGTGGCTGTTTTTAAAAATAAACTTGACATGAGTGAGTTGTTTTGCTATTCATAGGCACAATTAAAATGTTGTTTGGATTGGAGTTATGAAAAAACGGAGAAAGCTCTCGTCGATAACTTTAGTTGTTCTGCTGGTCTTCTTTATGGGGATGTATATCTACGCTGGAATGTATGGTACACCATCAGGGGTCTTGACTTCGCAACACGGTGACGGTGGAAAGCAAGACGAGCAGTTCCATTTCTTTTCATTCATGACTAGTGATATATATGACATGTTTGAAAAGATTATGCTCTGGGTAGTTCTGGCAACGGCAATAGCTGCCTTGCTTTATGCGTGGATGCTTGTTGGGCAAGTAAAGCGCGCAGATACTGGGACTGCAAAGATGAAAAAGGTAGCGGATGCCACTCGAGAGGGGGCAAATGCATATATGGCGCAGCAATTTAAACGAATCGTGCTGCTAATCGTTGTAATAACTCTGGTTCTTTTTGCAACAAAGGTTGAAGGGGGACATTACCAAATAGCCTTTGGACGTGCAGGCGCATTCCTCATGGGTTCATTCTTCAGCTGGCTTGTTGGATTTATAGGAATGAGGCTTGCCACCCAAGGAAACCTTCGTGTCGCTGCAGCAGCAAGAAGGAGCTACGGTACAGCTCTCCAGCTTGGATACAGGACGGGTACCATAACCGGAATGCTTACAGATGGACTGGGTCTTCTGGGCGGGACTATAATTTTCATGGCCTATGGAGAGCATGCCTATGAAGCGCTTTTGGGGTTTGGATTCGGCGGTACGCTCCTGGCCCTCTTCATGAGAGTCGGTGGCGGTATTTATACCAAGGCCGCAGATGTTGGTGCAGATATAGTCGGAAAGATAGAGGCTGGCATCCCAGAGGATGACCCGAGGAATGCGGCTACGATTGCAGATAATGTGGGTGATAATGTAGGTGACTGCGCTGGTATGGCAGCCGATATTTTCGAGTCCTACGAGGTGACGATTGTTGCAGCCATGATCCTCGGATATGCAAGCTTTGGGCACAAAGGCGTAATCTTCCCGTTGCTAGTGCGTGCAATCGGTGTCTTTGGCAGCATCATCAGCACTTACAGTGTTCGGGCTGGAGATAGAGATACATCTGACAAGGCGCTTCATTCTGTCCACAAAGGATTTATGATTGGAAGCGTTATAAGTATCATTGGCTTTTTCTTGCTTGGCTTTGTTTATCTCAAGTTCGATCCAACCTATTTTGCCCAGTACAAGACAACGTTGGGTGGATTTGACATTAATGGTGATGGTATTGCTTCTATCAGAGAGCTGCCAATATGGGCGAATTTTGGGACAGATTTCCTTGACCTGAGACCTGCCTTAACCTGTCTTATCGGTATCTTTTTGGCCGTTGCTCTTAATAAATGTACAAGCTACTATACTCACACGCAGTATGGTCCTGTCAAATCGCTTGCGAAATCATGTCAGACTGGTCACGCAACTAACATCATTCAGGGATTTGCAGTTGGGTATGAATCAACTGTAGCAGCAATTGTCATCATTGCAGTTGCGATACTTTCATCAGTACTTATCTACGCCGGCACAAGTCCAATTTTTATTGCCTATGGTGTCGCGATGTGTGGTATAGGAATGCTGACTCTGACGGGAAACACGATATCGATGGACGTATTCGGTCCTGTAGCTGATAATGCAAACGGCATTGGAGAGATGGGATACGAAAAAGATGAGATGGAGAAACAGGAGGCTGGCAGCTACAAGAGATCGAGGCAGATCCTAGCTGATCTTGATGCTGTGGGAAATACGACCAAGGCTGAGACAAAAGGAATAGCAATAGGCTCGGCAGTTATTGCAGCAGTTTCACTCTTTGCTTCTTTCATTGCAGTTCTGGCTGTGGGAAGTGAAGACAAGATCAATATAATGACTTCGTTGCAGTATGCGATCGAGGCAGCAAAACTCACTGTTGCAGAGCCCATGGTCTTTATTGGGATTCTGATTGGAGGTGCCGTGCCTTTCCTATTTAGCAGTATGTTGATTCGCGCAGTGGGTAGGGCTGCGTTTCTGATTGTAAAAGAGTGCCGTATACAGTTCCGTGATCCTGAGGTCATGAAGGGGACAAAGATGCCGGATTACGGCCGAGTCGTTGGTATTTGTACTACTGCTGCTCAGAAGGAATTGATTGGGCCCGGGCTTTTGGCAATCATGTGTCCGCTTTTGGTGGGATTTGTTCTAGGTCCTTATGGCCTTGGAGGTTTTCTGGTAGGGTCAATTCTCGCAGGACAGCTTTTGGCTGTCTTTATGGCAAATGCAGGTGGCGCATGGGACAATGCCAAAAAGTCGATTGAGGATGGGCTCTATGGCGGGAAAGGAAGTGAGGCACACAAAGCTTCTGTTACTGGTGACACAGTTGGCGACCCGCTCAAGGATACTGCAGGTCCGGCAATTAATCCTTTAATAAAAGTTATGAACATGGTGAGCCTCTTGGCACTCCCTCTTGTTATGAAATTCAACGTTTCTGCCAAGACCAGCGACGTTGTTAAGGAAGTTAATCCGACTGTAGGCTGGATTATAGGTGCGGTGGCTGTATTAGCTATTATCTGGGCGATATGGCAGTCTAAGCGTGTCACCGAAGAAATGAAGCAAATGGACGAGGCAACGCGTTAGCCCCGCTTCCGTAGTCAGGCCTTCCTACGGAAGGCCTGACTGCCGCCTTAGGGGGCAAATACGGACTATGAAAAGTTGTCACTACAAGATAGTTCTGCGTAATTTCAAGGCCTTTTTAAGGGCGGCAGTGCCCCGATTACAGGGCAACTACGGAAGCGGGGTTAGAGTCCGTTCTCTCTAATTCGTTTTTCAGAAATATCAATGATTCGTGTCGAAATTTATGAAGAGAAACATCTCGATGCGATTGTAAGATTCTGGAATAGTAATCTAAAAACACATAGGAACTTTATCCAGTTAACGCCTGAACTCTTTCAACAGAGAATAGCCGGAAAACAAGAATTTGATCCTAAAAACTATCTAATTGCATTTTATAAGGATCTAGCAGGACTGATTCACTTTGGAACGCTGAGCCCCGAGTTGTCAAGGAATTTTTACTCAAGTGATAGAGTTGGCTATATAGGTTTCATTTGCACTGACAAGGATCATAGGCGAAAAGGTATAGGTTCTCGACTCTGGAATGAGGCGATGACACAGCTTGGTGGGTGTGCAAAGATTATAGTAGATGGTCAGTGTCTTAATGGATACTATGGCAATATTGAAGGGCCTTGCACGCCATTTTTTGGGACTGCAGAGGGTATAAGCGTCCCATGGGAGGATGAGGAAACGCGCACTTTTTTCAAAAAGAGGGGTTACCTTCCACGCTATCAGGGTACCACATTAGAACTCTCTGAACCATTTCAAATAACTGAAATCGAAAAAACGCTGTTGGAACGCTTCCATAATGAAGTACTTGAGGTGCTCAGGACATCCGATTTTGTTCCAAACGTTGGGGTAGCAATCTCCAATCATCACCCCCTTATTAAAAAATATATTTTTGAATCGATCTGCGTTACGAAGAAGGGAGTTGTAGTTGCACAGGTTACATATTACCCCATGATGGAACTCACACTTGGAAAATATGCAATCTATTCTGTGTTTGTTGATGACAAGGAGAGAGGAAAAGGGCTTGGTAGCGACCTTCTGAAGCTGGCTATTATGAGAATGGGAGATTGTGGGGCAAAGAGTATAGAGGTGATAACTCTCCGCGGTGTAGAAAAGGATGCAATCACATTCTATTCTAAACTTGGCTTTAAACCAGTTGCCAATTGGGCGATTTATTAGCCCGTTGATTTAACTTTGTTTTTGTGATAACCTACCGATTTACACATGAGGTCTATTGAGATTGCGATTGTAGGAACAGGTCACGTAGGACTTGTTACCGGCGCAGCATTTGCGGAAAAAGGCCACAATGTCCTTTGTGTCGATTCGAATGAAGATAAGATCAAACATCTGTCCAATCACACAGTGCCAATATATGAACCGGGACTTGAAAAGCTGGTCAGGCAAAATGTGGCTGCAAAGAGACTTGAATTTAGTACGTCTATCAAATCTGCTATCGATTTTGCCAAGGCAATTTTTATCTGTGTGCCGACCCCGAGTTTGTCGTCTGGAGTAACTGATCTTACTTACATTGAATCTGTGTCGAGGGAGGTAGCACGTCATCTCAAGTCATATCGTGTTATAGTTGATAAGAGTACAGTCCCAGTGAAGACAGGCGAGGAGGTAAAAAAGGTAATAGAAAAATATGCCAGAAAAGGGGTCGAATTTGAAGTGGCTTCCAATCCTGAGTTTCTTAGAGAGGGCCAGGCAGTCAATGATTCACTCTATCCGGATAGGATTGTGATCGGAGTTGAAGGCAAAAGGGCCGAGGCCATCCTTAGAGAGATTTATGCACCTTTCAATACAACTATAATAGCAACCGATATCAAGAGTGCTGAACTTATAAAACACGCGGCCAACAGTTTTCTCGCACTAAAGATTTCGTACGCAAATGCATTGAGTGCAATATGTGACATTGTGGGTGCGGACGTAAATGAAGTGACGCGAGGCATGGGCATGGACAAGCGAATAGGTAGCCAGTTTCTTAACGCTGGTCTCGGATATGGAGGATCCTGCTTTCCGAAGGACATCAGGGCTTTTCATGCGGTCTCAAAACAGCTGGGTTATGATTTTTCTATGCTCAAACAGATAGAAAAGATAAATGAGGAGGCAAAAGAACGATTCTTGGAGAAGGTAAAAAAAGAACTCTGGGTTATTAAAGACAAGGTACTTGCTTGCTATGGGCTTGCTTTCAAAAAGAACACAGATGATTGCCGCGAGTCGGTAGCTCTGGCTGTAATTAAAAAACTTCTTGCGGAAAGGGCAGTCATTCGCTCCTATGATCCCAAGGCAATGGAAAATGCCAAAAAGGAATTACAACACAAGAATATTACTTTTTGCTCATCAGCGTACGAAGCTGCCAAGGATGCAGATTGCCTCTTGATTCTTACCGACTGGGATGAATTCGCAAAGCTCGATTACAAAAAGATCAAAAAGTTGATGCAGTCGCCTACTATAATCGATGGTCGAAATCTGCTTGATCCAGTTAAAATCAGGAACCTAGGATTCACCTATCGTGGAATGGGACGACCCTAAAAATATTGAAATGCAAATTGTATTAATTTCTAATTCACAAAGATGACAAGGGCACTTTATCCCGGTTCTTTTGACCCGTTTACAAATGGTCATCTCGATATAGTAAAGCGATCAATGAAGGTAGTTCAGTTCTTGACAGTAGCTGTTGGCGAAAATCCAGGCAAGAAAACACTCTTCTCAAAAGATGAAAGGATTAAGATGATAAAAGAGTCAGTCAAGGGGATGAGAAATATCGAGATCGAATCATTTGATGGGCTTTTAGTTGACTATGCCAAGAGAAAAAAGGCAAATGTGATAATAAGAGGGATTCGATCCCTTGCTGACTTTGAGTATGAGTACCAGATGGCCCTCACAAACCGAGCCATGGGCCAGGACCTGGAGACCATATTCATTGTCACTGCAAAGGAGCATTCATTTATAAGTGCAACACTTATTAAAGAGGCTGCCTCTTTGGGGGGCGATATCTCAAACTTTGTCCCGCCTGCCGTTGCCAAGGAACTCAAGGCAAAATTCAGTGCATCACAGTAAAATTTAGAATCTGAAATCTTCGGTGCACTAAATCACCCCTTTTTGGGTCTATATAGTAAAGGAATTTTAAAGGGTAAAGCTATGAAAAACTGGAAATACCTGACATTTGTGGGTCTGGCTTTTGTGGTGCTGAATTTCCCTGCCATGGTTCAGGAGCAAGAGCCTGAATGGGTGAAGGGAGCCCTCGAACGAATAAGGTCAGATAGCCTAGGTAATAGAACAGATTCCCGTGGGAACTGGCGTGAAGTGCTGCCTCACTGGCTAGGTGAAGGAAAAGGCTATGCTTGTCCAAACGATAGGGATACACTTGAAAAATTCAAGACTGAAAGTGCTGATGTCTACTTTTGCGAAAGAGAAAAGGCCTATTATATTCATAGACATAAGGGAGGAAAAGTTGGTTCTTTGTGGTACGGCCCTTTTAAGGTTGAGGATGGAAAGGAGCAAGAGCGAAAACAATGCCCGAAGGATGGCGGATGTGTTCGCGATGACATTATGTGTATCCAGGAATTGGGTCATACAAGCAAACATGATAGCCTCTGCAAAAAGTGCTCTGCAAAAATCCCGGCTGGCAAATGCAGAAACAGAATGATCTGCGAGGAATGTTGCAAGAAGGAAGATATTTGCGGCGGCTGTGGATTGGGTCTGCCAAAGGTACAAGAATTCAAACTCTCTGACGAAGAGATAGATAAGATAGAGAAACTTTTAAAAAACGACATCACAAAAAGACAAGCGGATAAGGACTCGTGGAAGGAGAGTGAGAAGGATCAAAGACCGACAAAAGGTGTTTGTCCTAAAGATGGTCTCAAGGTATATGGGATTAGTTTATTCAGGAAGATGAAGCCTACGGAATTACCGCAATCATCTGGTGGCGGCTTTAGTATATGCCTCAAGGATCAAATTTATTGGTACGAAACACCTGGGGCAGGGCCTGCCGTGGGTAAACTGTACGGTCCCTTCTCGCTCCCCAAAGAGGCAAAGCAGATGATTGAGGAAAAGCTCAAGGAAGGGCTGGAAGAGAAGGTGAAAAAATTGATCGAAGATTTGGGAAAGGATGATCCAAAGCGAAGGGATACTGCAACGGAAGAGCTTATAAGGCTTGGAAAGCCTGTAAAGTCATACATTGCCAAGGCGCTAAAGGATGCAAAAGATCCAGAGGTTAAATCAAGGCTAGAGAGAATTTCCTCTGAGATTGACAGGGGATCCTCAAGTAAGCAAGACAAGGATTGGATTGTAGATGGCAAGTGTCCGGGACCACCCGGGTGTGGTGGTCGATGCCCTGTAGGTGAGCCTAAAGGGCCATGCCCTCGCTGCAGCAAAGAAACGATCTACATCACGCTATCCAAGATCTGTTATAAATGTGCAGAGGAGCTTCAAGTTTGCATGACTTGCCTACGAAAAAACAAATAAACTTTGCACTAAAATGTACTTTTTTGGGTCTATACTTATAGATGGAACACATAAGTAAGGAAGAACTGGCAGTATATGTTGAAAGAGGTGAAATCAGCACAGAGGCTGGATCACACCTTTCTTTGTGCGACCAGTGTCTGGATCTGGTTGCTATTGCAATGGATGAGAGAAAATTCAAAATCTCGCAGGGTTTGATAACTAGGGTGAAAACACGAGTCTCAAAAAGAAGATCCTATGTGCTCCCTATAGCAGTTTCAGTTGCAGCATCTGTGCTTATTGCTGTGATTGCATTCGCTCTTTTAACACCGAAAGGGAGTAGTATAAATGATAATCGAACTACTGCAGCTCCATATAACAAGTTTGGAGACAAGCCAGGTTTTCAAATTTATACCCAGCTTTATGATGAGTTAATAGTATACTACAAAAAAGGCGGTCATAATACTGGAGGTTTTAATCCTTTCAGGCCAACCAGTCCCAACACAGGTCAATCTAAGCCTATCACGGATGATATGGCAATAAAGAAATTGACTCAAATTGAGCAAAGGCTTGGTTTCAAGGCGCTAATGTTAAAGAATGTTCCATCGGGATTCAGACTTGCAACTATAGTCGATAAGGATAACAAGCTCCTTGTTTTGTACACAAAGGAGCCTAGCGTGTTTGTTATGGTGTCTCAGGAAAAAACGACAAGCAAAGAGGCAAAACCTCTATTAGAGTCGTCGTTTAAAACAGCCTATTTTGTCAAGGATGGGCTATTGATCAATGTTGTAGGTAAAGACCAGTCAGCAGAGCAATTAATGGAGTTTGCCGATCTGTTTTATAAGTAATGAGATGTCAATGTTATATGAAAATCGATTCCAGACTAACAATTTTGGGAAATTTACGTATAAAATAAGGAATAAAAATGCCCAACAATTCGTCTATAAAGAGACGATACTTAACGGAGGTGTAAGATGAAACTTTTGATGGTGACAATCATAGCAATGAGTATGCTGAGTGGTTTTGTGTTCCCTGTTCAAACCACGCAGGATCCGATAACTCTAAAGGGCAAGCTAGAGTGGTCAAATAGCGGTGGAGGCTTTTGGAAGCTTACAGATGTAACTGGAGGCCCTTATGTTTTACGTAGCAACAGGAGTTTATTCAGTGGGTTAAGATCAGGTGATGAAATTGAAGTAAAGGGCAAGGTCTCAGGGAGCGATACCTGGGGTAAGATCTTTGATGTTACAGAGGTGAAAGTTATAAAGTCTGCTACTAGCAATCAGAACCCATGGCAAAACTGGAACCCGTGGAATCAGTGGAATCCTTATAATTCATGGAATCCATGGAACACGCAGTACCCATGGAATCCTTGGAATAGACCTCCACAGATTTATCCTCCCTATAACCCATACTATACACAGAATCCGTGGAATCAATGGCCTCAGAACTACTCTATTCCCCAAGTCACATATCAAAATTTCGGAGGAGTCATCTGGCCTATTTACACATATTCCAATCAGAGTTATCCATCTTATAATCCATACTATACACCTCAATATCCATATAGATATCCAAATTATAACAGAAATCCCTATCCTGATTATTATCACTATCCAAACATTTATCCAAGAATTCCGAACTATCCCAATCCAATCTATCAGCCACGTGATCCTTATATACAATACCCGTATTTTGGGAGTGCAAATCCACAGATTTACCATTAACAACAAGATATCTGACATTTTATTTTGATCTTTATAGGCCGCTCACAGGGCGGCCTATTTTTTTATGCACTAAAATGTGCGAGTCTGTATAATTAGGAAGATTTTTAGGAGCAAATAATGAAATTGTTGTTCCCGATTCTGGTTGCGGTCTTGCCAAGTTTGGATTCGCAAGATAGCAAATCGATTACGCTCGACGGAACGCTTGTATGGAACACTCTGGAGGGTGGTTTCTGGGGTCTCAAGGGGACAGATGGTAAAAATTATGACTTGCATGGCAATAAGAAACTGTTTGAAGGCTTTAAATCTGGTGATAAAGCTGTAGTCAAGGGAAAGCTCCCAAAGGATGCTGGTTGTTTCCATATGTGGGGGACAATAGTTGATGTCGAGTCTATAGAGCATGCTTCAAAAACAAAGCCAGAAGAGAAGGATTTCAAAAAGCTGGTCGAGGGTTTGCAGGCAAAAGATGTCAAGGTGCGTAAACAAGCGGAGGATGAGATAAGGAAAACGATTCTCGAGCGGATAGTCAAGAAGGATCATGATCATGGAATAGATCTCAAGGATGGTGTCAAAAAAACTGAGCAGAAATTAGATGCAAAAGAGACAAGTCTTACCAAGTGCCCTAAGGATAGTACTGAATTGCTATCGCTGGTTCTCAAAGACACACGAGACAAATATGCAGACGCTGGTTACTCGTTAAAGGCCTTCATTTGCCCTAAGGAGAAAGCTTATTGGTGCGTTTTGGCCCAGACGACCATAATCGGGGCACAAAATTATCGCTATGGGCCTTTCGAATTTGTGGATGAAATACCCGAACCAGTAAGGAAGCACTGCGAAAAGCATCGACTAACTGAACTTGATGAGATCAAGAATGATATCTTCCAGAAGTACTGTCCAGGATATCGTATTTTTGCTGTGAGATCACAATATGGTATGCCATGTCAGACACATTTTGCGAGCATGGCATATGGCTGTGATGACAAGACAGTTGAGGTTATCGATTCCAAGTGGCTCATTAAACACCTAAAAACTGTTAAGGACGAGGAGGATATGAAGAGACTGGCATGGGTTGCATTTAATCTCACCGCTGACCATAGCGCTTTTAAACATGGAAGGCTGGATGAGTCTAAAGCTGGTGAACTGGGCTTGAATAAAAACGGAGATAATACTGAAGTGGTGAGTCATAAGAACGTTATTGCTGCATTTGATAAGGAAGGGAAATTAATCAATATAAAGGAGCAGCGATGCATGGCAATATGTACCTGCGGTTGCGATCGTTCTGACGAAATGATAGCCGAACTTGGGAAACTCTATGCCAAAGAGGCACTCGTTCTAATTGAAAAGGCCCTTGCCGAGATAGCCAAGTGGGAATCGTATGGCAAGATCACTGATAAAATGAATGAACACCGCAATCGTCTTATTCAGTTGGCTACGGAATTAAAATAGGAGGCAATATGAAAACAAGGTCTGTTATAACGGTAATCATTGCAATTTTTGGAACTACATGGACACCACAATTAGATGTCCAATTTGACGCCCATGAGTGGGGTCTATTTGAGTTTTATCAGGGGATCGGAGTTGACATTAGCGCTGGCCATGAGGATCTGCCCAATTTTGTAGTAAGACTAGGAGATACCAAGCCTGCAGAATGTGGCAAGGATTGCAAGTGCAAGGGGGGAGATTGTCCGAAGGATTGCATGCATTGGATGGGAAAGACGCAGGCACATTGTCCAGATCTCTGTTCTGGAAAAAAATGCTCACATGTGAACATCCTAGTCAGAAAACCTGTTATAAATATCTACTCAAAAAGCGATTTCACGTTGAGGGTTACAGCAGCCATCCGTGATGGTAAATTGACATTCTGGTATCCAAGACATACCGAAGCAAATCAGACTGGCGAAAAAATTACGTGGGACAATATTCAGGTAACAAATACCAAGAAATCTCTCAAGGAAGCTAAAGATTCGAGCTGGTGGGAAACGGCTCGAGATACGGACAGTTCATATGTTGTCACAGGTCAAGGTGAAGCAGAGAAATTTATATTCTACGAGGGAGAGAGTGAAAAACTTGTGCCCGGCATTGAGATAAAGCGTGAAGGAGATAAGGTGGTGCTTGTCAATAAGACAAAGCACGTCTACAAGTCTGTGCTTGTCGTAAAGGGAGATAAGATAGCATGTCTTGAATTAAATAAGAGCAAGGAGGTTGATTTTAAGAACACTATCGACAAAAAAGAGGCGAGGAGTTATGTCGAGGGGATGCTTACGGGAGAAGGCCTCAAAGAAAGAGAGGCAAAGGGTGTAGCAAAGATATGGGAGGAGGAATTCTTCAAGAAAGAAGGGCTTCGTGTGATTTACGCGATGCCGCGAAAAGAGATTGATGAGATATTGCAGGTGGAGATGGAACCCAAACCCAAGAACTTTAAGCGGGCAATGATAGTATGTGTACACGAAAACAACACACTGATAGAGGATCTTATAAGAAAGCTAGGGTCGGATGATCCAAAGACAAGGGATCAGGCTACAGATACATTGATAAGGCTTGGAAGGCCGATAAAGCCCCAGATAGAGAATGCATTAAAAGATGCCAAAGATCCTGAGGTCAAGTCGAGATTGCATAGGATACTCGCTGAAATAGACAAGGGAAAAGGTAGATTGCACAAACACATAGATGATTCGTTTGTGAAGGAAGGAAACTGTAATGGCTCATGTGACCGTGTTCACTACCCTCATCCTGAAAAAGAGAGCCATTTGTTCGGCGCCAAGTGTCTGCGATGCGAAAAAAAGATCGATTTGTGTTATCTTCTCTGCAAGGAATGTTGTAGGGCCTTGTCAGTTTGCTATGGTTGCAACAAGAGAGCAGAGATGAGATTTAAGGATCCCAGCCTCTGTAAGTGTGGAAGGGAGACCATCAAGGCGGATGAATTGAAGTACGAGATCATATTCTCGAAGGAAGGTCTGGCACTAAACAGCAGCATGGAGGAGACACGGTACATAGCACGGTCGCTTGCAGAGTGGAAAGAGATGGTGAAAGCGCTTGGCATTGGGACCGTTACTTCCCCAGATTTCAGCAAAGAGATGGCTGTAGCTATTGATGTAGGTAAGGGCTGCAAGATTGATTTGCGATGTGTCTTTGAGACAGAAAAATGGCAAAAGGTTATCTACACAGTAAACTACCCGATGATAAAAAGCGATGAGCATATGGTTGTGATCGTGAAACTCGCTCGGAGCGACAAGCCGGTCTATTGCGGTGCAGGACTAGATGGAGAATCTGAATTTCAGATCCCGCCTAAGAATATGTCGGGAAATTAGCTTTTTCATAAGTATTATGGCTTTAAGCACCAAGGCGGCTAGACTCACCCCGAAAAACCGAAACGTTTCGGTTTTTCATTAATCACATATAAATCGTTTTTCGGATTCATTCTGAATCGAAATAAATTGAACTTATATTCGATTTTCAATGATCTGATGTTCGGGATTAAAATTCTCGAGCTTTAATTCTGAAAGCCAATCGTTTTTCAATGCTGACTGTGGCAGTAAACCGACGACCTCACTCGAGTTAACACCAGTGCCGAATTCTTCGGCAAGTTTCTTTACCTCATCAAAAGCACGCTTGATTGAGGAGACTGTATAGTCACAAAGATTCATAGAGACCTGTGCCATTTTTCTGGACTCGATGAACATGCCTAGCGCTTTTACTGTTGCAAGCCCGCCATCACGTTCTCTTACCCTTGTTGCGATTTTTTTGGCGACCTTGATGTCGTCAGTCTTTAAATTCACGTTATAAGCTATCAGGAATGGCCTTGCTCCGACTGCAGTTGCGCC
>SBBU01000202.1 GCA_005239585.1 Planctomycetaceae bacterium | reverse complement strand
TGCCTTTCGGAAGCCCTTCTTGGCTTCCCGAGGTGTACCTGCTGTTTGTGAAACTGGGTGGTTCAACGAATTTGAAGAACAAGTTGAGGAATTTCTGGCTAAAAGAGGCGTGGCCAGTCGAGAATGAGGTGCCAGATGGGGGCACAGTCAGAATAAAACTCCTCTTAAAGAAGCGTTATTTGCCAGATGAGACCCAGGAGATTTCTCTGAGTCTTCCAAAGGGGCTAAAGAAGAATCAGGAGGTTACGATCATGGTAGGCGGCGGTGACTATATAAGGCCAGATATTCCGCCCTATCATGACGTTGATAGCATGATTGAAGCCTTTCAAATTGGTTTTAATAACAAGGACCTTATAGCCCAGACAACGCTAGAGGCTTTTAGCTTCATGTACAAGGGCAAGATGCTAGAGAGTATTCCGCTTACCGAGATAGCCTGCCTTTTTCCATCCCTGACAGAGGATGCCTTGCTGACGAATATGACTATTAGGAACAAGGAGCGACGAGACCTCATTATCTTGGGAGCAGCGACGGTCAAGGTAAGGATCAAATAGGCAGGAGGTCAAACCTTAAAGGCCGAGGGGCAAATCTTGTTGAGCACACACTGATCACATAAAGGTCTTCGTGCCTTGCAGACTGCCCTTCCATGCAGGATTAGCATATGTGAGAAATCTATCCATGACCTGCGGGCTACCGCCTCCATAAGGTCCTGTTCAATCTTAACTGGGTCTTCGTTTTGAGTTAGCCCAAGTCTCTTTGAAAGCCGGGAAACATGAGTATCAACTACAACCCCCTCTGCTTTTTTAAACCACGTCCCTAGGACTACATTAGCTGTCTTTCTGGCGACACCCGGCAACTCTAGAAGCCCATCCATACTATCTGGTACCTTGCCCTTGGACTTGGCAACGAGGATCTTGCATGAGTTTATGATGTTCCTTGCCTTGTTTCTGTAGAACCCCGTAGAGCGTATTTCTTCTTGAAAAGTATCTAGTTTGGCACGGGCAAAATCAAAGGCAGTTTTGTATTTTTTAAATAGTGTCTTTGTAACTATATTGACCCTTTTATCCGTGCACTGCGCCGATAGTATCGTTGCTACGAGCAAATGGACATCATTGCTGTATTCCAGTGCGCATTTTGCATCAGGATATTCCTTGCCCAAGTGTGTAATGATCCTTTTGGCCCGTTGTTTCACGTGAAACATATTTTTCAACTCATTTAAGCAGGTAAAAGTAATGTTAACCAAGTTAAGAGAGCTGTTAACCGAGTTATCATTATTGCTCTTTGGTAAATACTAGGGCTCTGCCATCCGGATCAGTAATTGATGTTGAAGGGTGCCCCAGTTCTCTGTTGAGACGGGAGATGGATCAAGCTCTAGTTCGCACAGAGTGCTATAGGCCACCTGAACGTCATCGACGTGAAGGTAGAAACTCGTTTGGCTTGAGATCTGCGACTCGGCGAAACCGATTAACGGGTGATTGCCTAGCTTTACTTGAAGATAGCCCTTAGCAGGCCAAGTTTTATATCCCAATCGCTTGTAAAACTCGCCAAGCGCCGCTGGATCTTTCGATGAAAATTCAAAGTATACCATTCGAGAGTTGAGCTTATCTATCTCCATAGCACACCTTCAAATTATAGTAGATAAAAGTCTTTACAATGGGAGGGCAATTGATCAGGAATATGCAACCCGTTTCCTCGGTCTCCTAACCATATCATTTCCTCAGTTACACTTGCCAGACCAATCATGCTAATGTGCCGGAGAAGGGACTTGAACCCTTACGGCCGTTAAGGCCGCCGGTTTTTGAGACCGGCTTGTCTACCAGTTCCAACACTCCGGCGTCTCTGGGAAAACCCAAATCCAAGGCTCAAATAGTATCAAAAAAATTCCAAAAACTAAATCTAAACAAGTTTGCCGTTACAAAGCGAGTTTAATATTATAACTGCCAGATGAAAAAGTTTATAATAACAATTGATGGGCCTGCGGGGGCCGGCAAGACAACGATGGCAAAACTCCTGGCAAAAAATCTCGGTCTAAACTATCTAGACATGGGTTCGATATATAGATACGTCACGCTCGTCGGGCTGAGAAAAAGATTAGACCTCGAGAACACGGGCGAGATGATAAGATTAATCAGATCTATAAAACTCAAGAGACAGCCAACGGGCAGGGCGATAAGATCTAAACACGTTACCCGTAACGCGTTTAAAGTGGCAAACAATTCGTTGCTGCGGGGCGAGATTAATAAACTGATTCGCAGATTGGCTTCATCTAAAAGCAAAGGTATTGTTACAGAAGGGCGTGATCAGGGGAGCGTGGTCTTTCCACGCGCGCAGGTTAAATTTTTTCTCGATGCAAAATTAAGTGAAAGGGCAGCTAGGCGACAGAAAGAGGTTAAAGGTACAAGGCTCAAAGTCGTAAGCGATCTTCGACTGAGAGATAGAAGAGACAGAACAAGAAAGGCAGGGCCCTTAGTGAGGGAAGCGGATATGATTTACATTGACAGCACAGGTCGTTCAATAAATAAAGTTTTACAAAGGATGTTAAGGTTTGCAAAAAATGAGGTTATGGTATAGGCTGCTGGTTAACCCATGCAGACTATTGTCAGTAGTGCTTTTTGGGTTGACTGCATTTGGTAGAAAGAACGTACCGAACAAGGGGCCGTTTCTTTTGGTTTCAAACCATCAAAGTTATCTAGACCTTTTTTTAATTACATCCTGTCTTGGTTGCGAGATAACTTATTTAGTAAGGGAAGAGCTGTTTAAAAGTTTTATATTCCGGATCCTAACATTTCCATTTAGAAGGATAAGTATAAGACGTGCAGAGGCGGATCTTTCTGCTATCAAGGAGACAGTAAAGACTCTCAAATCAGGAATGCCGGTTATGATGTTCCCGGAGGGTACGCGGACGAAAGATGGTAAGCTATCCCACTTTAGAGGGGGCTTTACGCTAATTGCGCAAGAGGCAAATGTACCTATTGTTCCTACGCTTGTGATGGGGGCATACCAGATTTTGCCCAGAGGAAGATTTCTTCCTTGCCCGGGCAGAGTACGAGTGTTCTTTCTGGAGTCTGTCAGTCCAGACTCTGACAGAAGAAAACTGCTCGATCAGATTGTGTCGTCGCTCAAGGAAACTTGGCGTCAGAATCTACCACGTACCAGAGAGCCGCAACTGTAAATCTGTGGATGAGCAGTCTTGGTGCAGGGTTCCATGCTCGACTAGCCGAGCTTCGAAAAAAAGGGTTCTGCCCAGACGCTATCTTATCTCTTCACTGATGCCAGAGACAGCAACTTTAGGCGCACTGGCCATAGTTACCCCAGAGTATAACTGCAAAAGACCCATGTATTGGCGTACGTTATCAATTTTTGGCCTAGTTGTATAGATCATATTTTTCATGTACCGAGTCACAAAATTATCAGAGGGAGGGCCTGAGGTCTTGTAAAGATTATAGAGCGTTTTTGCTCGTTCAAAATCTTGCTTGCATTCAGCCTGTGCAATGAAAAATGGAATTATCACGTTAAATACCATCTCCTGAGCGCGTGCTTTCCCAATCAAGTTGTCAGAGCTGGTTCGTATGGAAGATGTTAATTCAGCAACAAACTTTCGAGGTCTAATGTTTGTCAAATCACTGAAGGAGTTATTAATCCCCTTGTAGTTTACGTTTGAGAACAATTTACCGGCCGCCTTAATCCTGTGCTCTGGATAATTGGTTGGTCTTACACAATGCTTTCTCCAGAGTACATGAGCCATTTTAGAGTGATCAGTGTCATTGTGCGAAGAAGATAGTCTCAGTCCTGATTTTTCTAAAAGGAGATTCTCAATTTGCTCAGCCGAAAGGGTTCGAATTGCTTCATATGGCGCAAGCTTTGCTAGCTCATAAAACTGGGCCTTGTTGTGTTTATATCCTAGAGTGGCCATTAATTCGCGATAAAGAAGTTCATCTAAAGGCGTATATTCGAGGAGTAGCTTAAGATGGTTTATTTTTGTTCTTATACGCGTGTCCCCATAGGCATCTAGTATCCTTCCTATGCTCGGATGTGATTTTTTATCCTGTGGATATATTTGGGTTAAATGCGAAGCGACGTCAAACAGGCTTTCTTTGAGATATGGTTCAAGGATAAGCACAGGAATCGATCCACGCGCAACAACTTCAGACCTGAATAGACAAACCTCCAACACTATATTAGAATACTGAAGATTGTTTTGATGCTGGTGGGCCGTCCACCCGTTATGGTATAGATGAAGTTCAACGCTGCCGATGCGCAGCTCACCGCCAATAAAGATCCGAGCAAAGCGAAAGTCAGGGCCACCCTCCGCAGATGGAATTCCGGGGAACTCAACGAGTACAGGCGCAGAATCCTCTGTCATTAATTTGTCATTATGATACAGCCCTAATGACCATATAAGGTGTAGATCACTTTCTTTTATAAGATCATTCACTCTCTTCATTTGTCGACCTCTTTAACTTATGAGTGAGCAAGAGTTGTGCCACGTAGAAGAAAGCAGGGGTGAAAAAAATCAGATTTGCCAGTGAAACAGTCGAGTAAGAAAGGGTTTACGAAATGTTATGTTTACCCGTTTGGAGGTTACCAAGGGTAACAATTGTAGTTACAAAAAGTAACATTATTCTGGTAAAATACCTACCCTGATAAAGATTGTTTTTACACGTTTATGTTTGAGACCAGATTTAATTTTAAGGAAATAGAGCCGGAGATCTATAGGCTCTGGGAAGAGGCAGGGGCATTCAAGGCCAATGAAAACTCGTCCAAACCACCATTTGCGGTTGTAATCCCACCGCCAAATATTACAGGTTCACTGCACATCGGGCATGCGCTCAATAATACGCTACAGGACCTTTTGACAAGATATAAGAGAATGTCAGGTTTCGAGGCCCTGTACTTGCCGGGCACGGATCATGCAGGGATCGCAACTCAGTTTGTAGTAGAGAAAGAGCTTGCCAAGGAAAAACTTACAAGGTTTGACCTTGGCCGTGACAAGTTCGTCGAGCGAACTCTTTTCCATAAAGACAAGTATGAAGCCACTATAGTAAGTCAGCTCAAGCGACTGGGTTGCTCGTGCGACTGGACAAGACTCCGCTTCACGATGGATCAAAGTTACTCACATGCCGTGCGGGTCGCTTTTGTTTCGCTCTACAACAAGGGCTTGATCTACCGAGGAGAGTACATTGTGAATTGGTGTCCAAGGTGCCTGACGGCCCTCTCTGATCTTGAGCTTGAACGGAAGGAAGAGAAGGGCGGTCTTTGGTTTATAAAGTATCCGCATCTTGACGGTGGCGGTCACGTTGTAGTAGCAACAACACGCCCGGAGACGATGTTAGGTGACGTGGCTGTAGCAGTAAACCCAAAGGATGAAAGATACATGCAACTTGTCGGTAAAAAGGTTCGACTACCGCTGGTTAACCGGGGACTAGAGATCATTGCCGATAATTTTGTGGATCCTAGTTTTGGCACAGGCGCCGTGAAAATTACACCGGCACACGACCCATATGATTTTGAGTGCAGTCAAAGACATAACCTACAAAGAATCTGCGTGATGGATGAAAAAGGCATTATCAATACTAACGGTGGTCAATTTGCTGGCATGGATCGATTTGCCGCGCGGAAGAAAATCATAGAAGAGCTTATAACACAGAATCTGCTGGAACGAACAGAAGAGTATACAGTAACACTATCTCGCTGCCACAGATGCAGTACCGTCACTGAGCCGTATCTGTCACTGCAGTGGTTTGTGAAGATGGAGCCCTTGGCGAAAGCTTCAGCAAGAGCAGTTGAAAGCGGAGATGTGAAATTTTTCCCGGACAGATTCAAAAAGGTTTACCTCGATTGGCTATCAAACATTAAGGACTGGTGTATATCCAGACAAATCTGGTGGGGTCATAGGCTTCCAGTGTGGCATTGCAAGAGTTGCCAGGCGCAAGCGGCCTCAATAGAGAAACTCAATGCATGTGAAAAATGTAAGTCGACTGATCTCGTACAGGAAACAGATGTACTTGATACATGGTTTTCAAGTGCGCTGTGGCCCTTTGCGACGCTTGGCTGGCCTGCCGCCACACAAAGTCTTGAGCGATTCTATCCAACAAGCACGCTCGTGACGGGCCGGGATATCATAAATCTTTGGGTTTCACGGATGGTGACAACTGGCCTTGAGTTTTTGCACGAAAAACCATTCTCTGATGTTGTAATAAATCCAATGATTCAGACACTCGAGGGGAAGCGAATGAGCAAATCGCTCGGAACGGGAGTTGATCCCCTTGAAATAATGGATCAATATGGGGCGGATGCCCTAAGATTTGGTCTTGTTATTCAGGTAACGCAGTCGCAGGATATAAGGTTTTCCCCTGACAAGATCGAGACGGCGAGAAATTTTATCACCAAGGTCTGGAACGCAGCCAGATTTGTCTTTACAAACTCTACAAATTATTCAGAGGAACTGCCATCGATTCTCTCTCTAGAAGATCGATGGATAGTTTCAAGGCTTCAGACCGTGATCGAGGAATATACCAAACTTTTAGATTTATATGAATTTGGTGCCGCCGCAAGGCTTTTGTATCACTTTGTGTGGGATGAATACTGCGATTGGTATATAGAACTTTCAAAGCGTGATTTAAAATCAGAAACCACGCAACAAACTCTTCGCCATATGCTTTTCACAATCCTAAAGCTACTCCATCCATTGATTCCATTTGCAACCGAAGCGATCTGGCAGAGATTTGGCAAGAAGGTGCTTGCTACCTTAGCGTGGCCTCGGCCGGATGAAAAGAAGAGAGATCGTGAGTTGGAAGACAACTTGGCCCTATGTTTCGAGGCAATAAGGGCAGTGAGGGATATTCGGAACAAAATGAATATTCCATCAATAACAAGGCTTTCCGTGGTAATAGACGCGACCGAGGCAGCTCATTTCAAATTTGATAAATTCAAGCCAATTATAATCTTCCTAGCAAAGCTTGACAGAGTCGAATTTCGAAAGGGAAAACCCAGGGCCTCTGCCAGCTATGTCTCGTCCGGATTTCAAATGTACGTGCCTCTGGAGGGGAAGATAGACATCAAGGCGGAGATCAAAAGGCAGGAGTCAAGAAAGTCGGATTTGCTTGACAAACTGGATGCAGTTGAGAGAAAATTTAGTAATAAGGACTTTATAAGAAGGGCCCCTCCCGAGGTTGTTAAAGAAGAGGAGGAAAGGTTGGAAGAAATAAAGAGGCAACTCAAGGAGATAGAATCCGCGATAAGAGATCTGTCTTCCCATAGCGTCTAGAAGTGGGGTATGCATCTCTCTCCTTCGACCGGCAGAAACAGTAAGATAGGATATATGAGACAGATTTTAGTAGAAGGAGCTAGTGTAGAGCTAGTCAAAAGGGCGGAATGAAAATAAGCGATGTTTTAGCTGAAGATACAATTCACCTGAATTTCAAGGCTAGAGACAAATGGGAGACTATTGATAGGCTGGTCAATGGATTTGTCACAAAAGGAAAGCTTAAAATGGAGCATAAAAAAACCGTGCTCGACGCACTTTTGACCAGAGAAAATATAGCATCGACAGGTATGGAGCATGGTGTGGCCCTCCCACATGCCTCGGTTGATGAGATAGATGACGCACTTTGTGCCTTTGCAATATCGCCGCAGGGGGTTCCATTTCAAACACAGGACAATATCCCTGCAACCCTGATTATGCTCCTAGTGGTGCCAAAGAAAAAAATCCAGGTTCATATCAAGACGCTTGCCGCAATCGCGAAGCTCCTCAACTCCAAAGAGATGCGCGATACTTTATTAAAATCAAAGACTGCAGCTGACGTAATGAGCACTCTGCGAAAAGAAGAAGCCAAACCCTGATGGCAGTAAGATACTACCTTAGCTTTCCACGGCCGAATAACCATCTGTTTCTGGTTACGATCAAAGTAGAAACCTGGGAATCGCACACTGATTTTATAATGCCTGCATGGACGCCCGGTTCATACAAGATCAGAGACTTTGCAAAGAATGTAGAAGGGTTTACATCGAATAAACCCTTTAAGAAGATTGATAAATCTAGATGGCGAGTCTTTGGTCACAACCCTACAGTTTCTTACAAGGCCTATGCGTTTGAGCTCTCTGTTAGAACCAGCCACCTCGATAATAGTCATGCCTACATAAACGGCACATCTGTATTTATGTATCCAGAAAGTCAGCGAAACTCCGCGGTATCCCTCAGGATAACCAAGCCGCGCAACTGGAGGGTTGCAACCTCGCTTCGAAAGGCGGGCTCCTCAACCTATTCTGCACAGAATTACGACGCACTCGCCGATTCACCAATTGAGATATCAAACTTTGACAGCTTTGGTTTTGAATATCGAGGTAAAAGGCACGAATTTGTCTTTCATGGCAAGGGAAATTACAACAAAAAGAAACTGATTAGCGACACGGGAAAAATTATTAGGGAGTGTGAAGGAATATTTGGGGAGCTTCCATATGAAAATTATACATTTATAGTTCATCTTACTTCCTCCTGGGGCGGTGGGCTGGAACACGCAAACTCTACGAGTCTTCAGTATACATTCTTTGATTTTGAGCCACATTCAAGATATGTAAATTTTGCTCACACTGCCGCACACGAGTTTTTTCACCTTTGGAATGTGAAAAGAATTATCCCCGAGAAGCTATATCCGTTCGATTACGAAAAGGAGATGCACACTGGCCTTTTATGGCTTATGGAGGGCGTTACAGATTATTATGCATCATTGCTTCTTGTTCGAGCTGGGATAGTCTCTAAAGAAAAGTTTTTAGAGGACATTGCAAGTAAGATAAAATCATACGAGGAACGCCCCGGCAGCAAAGTGCAAAGTCTTTATGACTCAAGCTTTGATACGTGGATAAAGCAGTATCAACCTAATGAACAGTCAATAAACTCTACGATCTCCTATTATCATAAAGGTTTGCTTGTTGGGTTTGCTCTGGATCTTGCGCTTAGACAGGCCACCAAGAATCGAAAAACTCTTGATCACTGCATGAGAGAGCTTTACAAGTTTAATAGGTCTATTCCTGAGGATGGTCTTCAGCAGATTGTGGCAGATCTGACGAGCAAGTCATTTGACAAGTTCTTTGATGATTACGTGTTTGGTGCTAAAGAAGTTGATTTTGGCAAATTTTTAGCATATGCAGGATATAGACTCACGAGGCAGCTAAAAAAAGATGAAAAGGGGCCGATGAAAAACAGGGCCTATCTTGGGGCTGTAGTAACTAAATACGCTGAGAAAGTAACAATCACAAATGTACTTGAGGGTTCCCCTGCAATGCGCGACGGGTTGTCAGCAAGTGATGAGATTGTTGCCATAGACGGGTACAGGGTGAGTCCTGAGAGCTGGGATAAACAGCTTTATCAAAAAACTGTGGGTGATAAGGTGTGCTTTACACTCTTTAGAAATCATTTACTTTGTAATGTTGTGGTTGAATTGGGAGGGAAGGATGAGCTTGAGTACAAGATAGTGCCGCTTGATCATTCATCGCGTCTTCAACGATCGATTGCCTCTTGGATCGAGCCCCATAGTGCGAGGGCAAAACGTTAAGAGCCACATGAACAACCAGCAATAAGTGGATAATCGTTCACGCAACGGTTTCAGCAGAGCAAATGTGACCACATTTGCTATTAAGAGTCCAAACGCAGACAGAAAAATTTTGGGTGGATAAAAGAGTCTCAGCATCGAGTACTCAAAGTAAGATTTGTTCTTCTTAAAGAAGGTAAAAAGCGATCTTGTATACTCTACCTTGGCCTGTGTACGAAATTTTTTCTTTGTAGCCCCCTGTATGTGCTCGACACGAGCTCCTTTTACAACATAGCTTTTGATGCCTATTTTATGGGCTCGGAAACAAAAGTCGGTCTCTTCAAGGAATACAAAGTAATCTTCGTTAAAGCCCTGTAGCTTTTCGTAAGTAACTCGTGTCGTCATCATGCAGGCACCAACAAGCGATTCCACTTCAATAGTCATGTCGTTTTCACTCAAGATGCCTTTTTGGCGAAAGATTGATCTGGGGAGGATCTGATTGGCGAAGCTTGGGATCTTGGCGAACGAGCGCTGGTTTACGAGGTCGGCCCCTACTATCGTATCTGGGTTTTTGGATATAAAATCAACCATTATATCGAGAGATTCTTTCGTCAAGATTGCATCGCTATTTAAGAAACAAAGAAGCTCCGCATTCGAGGCTTTTGCCCCTGCATTTACTGCCTTTGCATACCCGAGATTTTTGCTGTTCTCTACGACGTTAACTCCAAGTTTTTTGAGTTCAACCACCGTACCATCCGTTGACCCGTTATCTATGACAACGACTTCTCCAAGTGACATGACCGACTTGGAACAATTGAGAGTTATTTCTTTGGTATTGTGGGTCGGGATAATTATAGAAACCTTCATGATACGAATAGATTAATAGCTTTGACTGATTTGCGCAACAAGTGATCGATTTGACTAGTCTCTATCCCCTTTCTTTTGTCCTTTCAAGTGTTTCTCAAAGAACTTGAAGATGAGCTCCATGGCCTCGTCGCGCTTGTCTTTGATTACAGAATGGCCTACACCATCGAAAATTTTAAGCTCTGATGTCTTACCATGCTTGTCAAGGGCCTCTTTTAGTTTTTGTGCAAGCTCAGGCTTTACTGTCTTGTCATCTCCGCCGTGAATTATGATGACGGGTGCTGTGATTTTTTCAATGTATTCTTCCGAGTCAAGACCCCCCTTGTCACGGATTCCGCCTGAAACCACCGCTGCAGCCTTGATTTTGTCAGTTTGAGTGCAGGCGGCTACAGTCGCAAAGGCGCCCATACTGATACCGAGCATGCAGATCTTTTTTGAGTCAATGTAGGGGAGACTCTCAAGTATCTTTATGCACATTATAATTCGGTCTGCATTCTCCTTGCTCCCTGCAAATGTCTTGGTGTCGCCATCTTTCTCTGCGTGAGTTAGATCGCATGCGATGACGGAGTAGCCTTGCTTGATTAACAAAGCTCCAAGAAACTTGCTAACACCCTCTGCATTTCCGCCTTTACCATGATTGATAATAACAGCAGGGAAGGGGCCCTTCCCGCTGGGTCTGGCCAAAACACCCTTAACCTCGTCCTTTTCGCTATATTTATATTTGAATCTAAAAGCCGCTATCTCACCATCTGAATTTTTTTCGTCCTTTTCCAGCTTCAAGTCCTTTAGATCTGTCGGCTGCGATGTTTGTTCAGGCTCGTCCTTTCCAATGATTTTTTTTAGGACAGTCTCTGCGTCCTGCGGCCTGAATCCGCGCGGACCCTTATCACCTTTGTATGCCACCTTGCCGTCTTTGCCAATGATGTAAATTCTGTCTGGCCAGCCTGCATAGTTTTCCTCAGTTGAGTCATCCATGTTGTCTATGAGGGTAGGGATGCTGAGTTTCAGGCTTTTCACACAGTCACTTGCAACTTTATTGCGCCCCTCTTCCGTCTTTGGCTGTTTATATACAATCCCGTCTTTTTTATTGACATCCATCTGCCAGCCGTCATCGGGATGTGCCTCACGTATGTAAACTATGAAAAACTCAGACTTGTCTTTGTATGTAAGGTACATCTTTTCAAGCGCATCCGCTTGCTTGCGGAATGGTGGTCAGGTGTAGCTTCCGAATATAAGAACAACCGGCTTTTTGTCTTTAAAGCTCGAGAGTTTAATCTCTGTCTTGCTATTAGTGAGCACTTTGAGTTTAAAGTCCGGGGCATTCTCTCCTACTTTGGGGCCCTCGCCCTTTTGGTTTTTATCTTGAAAGTTGATGAGGATTGATGAGCATATAGTGAGAGCCGCCAGCAAGCCGCAAGTTTTCACCTTCATGGCATCTCCTTTTAATAATACGCTAAACCTCTGAAATTCAATTAGTAGTTTAGACGATTTCAGGGTACATGTCAATGTGTCACGAGCTTGTCCAAAAAATCGGAAAGGGGAAACGTAGGCCTAGAGCGACTTTTAATCTGAGAAGGATTTTAAGGTTATGAACGACATAGATGAGCATCATG
>SBBU01000349.1 GCA_005239585.1 Planctomycetaceae bacterium | reverse complement strand
GGGTGCGGATATTGTTATGGTAAAGCCTGCCCTTGCATATCTTGATGTGATACGCGAGGCAAGGAATCGCTTCATGACACCACTTGCTGCCTATTCTGTGAGCGGCGAATATTCGTTAGTAAAAGCTGCAGCTAAATTGGGTTTTCTTGATGAAAAAGAGATAAGAAACGAGATAATAAGGTGTATCTCGCGTGCTGGCGCTGATATAATAATTACCTATTGGGCGAAGGAACTTGTGGATTTTGGTTTCAAGGGTGAGTTTTCTGCGTAGCGGGTGGCGTACCCAAGTGGCTCAAGGGGAGTGATTGCAAATCACTTATTTCGTCGGTTCGAATCCGACCGCCACCTCTTTGCCTTTAACTGAAATATAAGGGCTGCAAATCGGTTATTTTGTCAAGCAAACACGACAAGTACCATTTTCTTATTCAAGTGCTTATGGTATACTTGCGACCATTGGTATGGCAGAGCAGGACCTCAATAAACTGTTAAAGCAGATCACAGATCGCAGTGCAAATACGCGTTGGTCTGCAGTGGTGCAGTTGGGTGATGCCATACTGACCAAGTCACCAAAGGTTGTAGCAGAGTTTGTTGACAAGAAGCTGCTCTCTTACACGGTACATCCTAGCTCTAGTGTACGTCAATCAGCACAGCATGTGATTGAATATGCGGCAGAGCGTTTGAGGCCTATTTATGGTTCTCAGATTGTCGAAAAGCTTATGCGTGACTCCAGCAATGCCAGATCCCATGCACAAATAAGAACGATGTTACGCGGCCATTTTGAACCTAGTGTAGGGTTGCAAGAAGAGCCGAGTCCACAATTTTCCGCCGGGGCACAAGCTGTGCGCGCTGAGGTCGCAGTTGAATCACCTCCAGTAGTGCAAGATGAAACTAGGACAGAACGTAGTTCTTTCGACTCGATTGTAGAAGAAACAGAAAAAGAGACCAAGTCAGATACGACTGTGATCAACCCTAATGTAGTGTACTTGTCTCCTAAACAAGATGTTAGAGAAGAGCCCCCTCAAAATGTAGAAGAGGTGAAAAAGGAAGAGAGTGTAAAAGAAATATATTCAGCAGATGTCCAAACTGCCGATGCATCATCTTCTGAACAGATTGTGAAGGAAGTTGAAAGCAAAGGTGCAGAGAGAACCACTGAGGAGGATATGGCAACCTCAGTAACCAAACCCATAGAAAAAAAGCCATCACGGTTTTCACCATTTTTTGAGCGCCTTTTTGGTAAGAAGCAAAAGGAAGCAGAGCCGGAACAATCATTATCTGAACAGGTTTCAAAGGCGCTGGCTGGGACGCCTCCTGCGACAGAGGAAAGCAAACATCTAGTCGGAGAGACTGAGGAAAAGCGGGAAGTTGTAGATGCTATATCTGAAACAAGAGAGCCCAGTCTCTCTGAGGAGAAGAGCCCGAGTGCATATCTTATTGTAGAAAGTGATTCCCATACTTCTAAGGTAGAAGAAATTATTCCAGCCATTCCTGGCGAGGTAACTGAAGAAGGCAAGGAGATTTTCTACAAGTTTGTACATGAGGAGATGGTTGAGGAGCAAAAGGCGCCCGAGCCGGCTGAATCGACACAGATTGAGAAAGATGAGGCTCCTATCCCAACCGAATTACCTGTAAACGTCGAGAGTGCCCCTCAGGACGCTGTTTCAGAAGTGAAAGAAGAGACACAAGCAACTTCATCTGATATTCAACCTATCGAGGCGGTCTCTTCTGAACAGACTGTGAAGGAAGACATGAGCAAGGTTGCAGAGATCCCTACTGTAGAAGAAACAGCCTCTCCTGTAACCGAGACCAAGGAACCAAAGCCATCATGGTTTTCAGCCTTTTTCGAAAAGCTATTTGGTTCTAGGCGCAAGAGTGCAAAAGGGTCGGAGCCATCGTTGGTTGAACAAGACTTGCAGAGACTTGTAACTGAATCGTCTCCCTCGACTGATATACCTGAAGTTATAAAAGTAGAGGAGACGAGGGAAGAAAAAGAGCAGTCTATAGAGTTTGCGCCTGCGGAAATGTTATCAAAGCAAGACGCTGTAAAAGAAGAAACCACTAGGGTGGATATAATTGTCAAAACCGATTCTGGAAAAATTCAAGAGAGACCAGAGCCGGCAGCCCCGATTCTGCCTGATACTGTCAAGGAGAGTAGAGAGGCAAAGGTTGATACAGGTTCTTTTGATGTGACTCTGGAAGAGACGAGAATAGATGTAGAAATGGTGAAAGAAGAAGAGAGTGTTAAAGAGATACTTACATCAGATGCTCAGACTAACGATTTGACGCCTTCCGAACAGACTGTTCAGAAGGAGAGAGCCGAGGGTAGAAAGACACCGACTGGGGAAGAGCCATCACTTCCTGTAGCCGAGCCTCCTAAAGAGCCAAAGCCATCATGGTTTGCAGTCTCTATGTCCAAGCTTTTTGGTGGAAAGCGCAAGGAGCCTGAGGCAGGCCCGTCATTGCTTGAACAAGGCCCTAAGATAGAAGCATCTCAAGAAGATTCTGGAGCAGGTGGAGCAGATCAAGTCACAGTTGAAGAGAGACCCAAAGAAGAGCTGGAGCTGCAATCCGCAAAATCTGATATTACGGCCAAGGCATATAAGGAGGAAATCACAGGCGAAATTGTCCAAGCTTCAAGTGGTTCTACTGATGTAATTATGGCCAAAGCGGGAGAACAAGTGGTTTCCAAAGAGGGTTCTCCTCCAATAGATATTCAGTCTGATGTGAAGGTGTCATCTTCTGAGCAGATTGTCAAAGAAGAGATACGTCCAGTCACAGGTTTGCCATATGTAAAAGAGCAAGAGCCTTCTGTACCCGAGACCAAGGCCAAGCCTTCGTGGTTTTCAGCCTTACTGAACAAGCTTTTTGGTGGGAAGGGCAAGGAGGAAGGGCCTAAACCTTCATTGCCTGAGCAAAGCCTTCAAACACAGATCGCCGAGCCGCCTCCTGTGGCGAGTGCAACAAAAGGGACTAGTACCGAAGTTAAGGCTGACGAGAAGCAGGAAATTATCAAGGCAATAAGCGAGCCGGTGATAAGCAGTTCAGAGGCCAAGCTCAAGACAGATCCACGTGTAGAAAGCGATCGAGTCGAGAAGACATCTACGGTTACACCTATCGAGTCTCCAAAGGAGAAAGTTAAGGAATTATCACCGAAATCTACATCGCCTGTTTCACCTGTTGTCGAAAAGAGCAAGAAGGAAGAGACTACAAAATCATTAAAGGCAACCTCTAGCACATGGGATTCACAGAAAACCGGTCGGCCCAAGTCTGACACATCGGTTCGCTCAAGCGGTTTACCCAAAACGCCACCGAGCGAGAGAGACACAAGTATATTTACCATTACTTCAGTGAAACCTGAAAAAGAGGCGGCTTCTCCTGAGGAACAACGCAGCGACGTACGTTTTCTTCCAGAAGGCAGTAGTCTAGTTTGTTATCCAAGCGGAGTCATGAGTGAAGTTTTGTTGAAGAGGAACATTGCCCGGCACTTGTGCGACATCAGCAAGGGCGGAATCCGGTTTTGTACATGGAAGAAGCTGCCTCAGGGCAAAAAGTTACGCTTTAAGTTTAAACTTCCCAAGTTTGGAGATGAATTTTCAGTGACGGCAGAGGTTCGCTGGTGTGGCGAGATATCTCCAAAACAGGAAGCAGAGTTCGGTGCCGGTTATTTTGTAGGGTGTAAATTCATAGATATAGATCCAAAGATAACATACAAAATCGAAGCTATGAAACGCTGGTTCACTTCACCTGAATACCGTGCCAGGCATGGAACCAGGTAAATATATTCATTTCATCCTAAGAATACTGAATGGGGTGATCCCTCGGTGAACTCGGGATTACCCTATATTATGTTTGCCCTTTCACTTCCAAGTAACCCCGGGCTCGTTGAAGGGTTGATATTAAAGGGCACCATTTGTATATTCCAGTAACATGAGTTACTAGCCCTCCCGAACCGGGGGCAATCCTATTGATGGAGGATTAGATATGGAAATCGAACATAAAATAGATGGTACACAAATATATTATGGCTATATATGGTGGAAGACAAAAGATAACTCGAGATACAAAGGTGTATTCCCAGATGACGAATTTACACTTGATATAGATGGGCAAAAATTTACCAACAAGAGAGTTGATTGGAAAATGGGACGTGTCCCTGTCGGGAAAAAGCTCATGGAGGAACTATT
>SBBU01000217.1 GCA_005239585.1 Planctomycetaceae bacterium | reverse complement strand
TCTAAAGAAAAGCAAATGGAAGGAATCAGTCCCAAAACTCAAGGGTGCAGAGTATGAGATAAACCAAATGTTTCATCTCAGATTTTTTGACAAGGACTAGACTCTATGTTATACGAATCCTTTTTAGACACAATTTTCTTGACAAGTCTCTGCTCCACCTCTAATTCTCTCGTCTTCATTGCTTTCTTAATCTCCTCCACTAACTCCTTTACCTCTCCCTTTGCCTTTGCCTGCTCCTTTATCAACTTCTTTACCTGTTCTTGCGCCTCTTCCCTCACCTTCAGAACATCATCCCCCAGCCTCTTGATCAATTTCCTGAGTTCCTCAATAGGCTGAATTTTCTCCTGATCCTTTGTCTGATAAAGCGAGTTATTCAGACACAATGTGAGAAAAAAGATGGCACAAAGGATTGAGGTCTTCATATGTATGCCTATCTTATGGCGTTCCAGCAAGTAATTCAACATGCTGTACGGGCAAACTACATGAAGGCGTGTCAAAGGTGAAATTAATTTCACGTTTTTTCTCCCTTGGAAAACGATGCGCAGATAATCTGCGAACCTTTTGGCAGGGCAGGTGTCTAATAATATAGATGCAAAGTCGTGGAAGAGGCTGTTCTCCTATAGTGGCCGTATGAAGTTACTGATAGTGTCTGCTCTCCTTGTAGCATTTTGCTTCGAACAGGAATCAAAGCTTGAGCAATATGGCAAGATGCTTGGGGACAACGATCCCGAGACAAGAGAGCGGGCTCACGAAGAACTTGTAAAGATGGGGGAGGTCGTACTAGATTATGTGAGGGGCCTAAAGAATTCGAAAGACCCGGAGGTTTCTTCACGCGCTGCTTCAATAGAGCAGGCAATTCAGGAAAACCTCACAAGGCGCCCGCTCAAAAAGGGGAGGGCTGTAGGGGGACAGGCTGGAGATAACGGCCGAGAAGAGTAAGTACCTCGTGGGAGAGCTGATTGTTATCAAAGCAAGGCTTCAGAACATAACCAAAGACCCTGTGATGGTCAGCAATAGTTTTTACGACTCTTTTGATGAAATGATGAGCACGTATGGCGGACCTTGGGATAGACGAGGTGGGCCAAGTTTTGGTCTGCTTTTAGTGGAGCAGATAAAGTGGGGTACTCTTCGACAGGAAGCCGCTGAAATTCCAAGTGGCGCGGTGAAACAACAAGAGTGTAAGGTGAAACTTGGAGGCGGCAAGTCTCTCGAAAGAACCTTTTTAATCTTGAACGATAGCTATTTCGATGTAGCCCTATCTGACCTCCTTTGTACAGCCAGGGAGATCGCTTCTCCTGTTAATGAGATATTGGGGGTTCCTGCCCTGACAACCTTGATGACATTCTGTGAAATTTTGGAAGAGCACTTGAGTTACCACTGTGACCGCTCGACCTATTTGTTTCTGCCCCCTGGTAAGTATGAGATCACGATCTATTTTGCAAATGGCAAGTTGCTTCATACTGGGCGTGTAAAAGAGCCAGAACCTTCTCCGAACAGGGCCCGAGACCAGAGAAAAATCGTGAGGGCAAGTTCGGATAGGGTAAAGGAGGTGTGGAAGGATGTACCAACTGCAGATGTGTCGGAAGAGCTTATCTCCAACACCGTCACACTGGAGATAGAGGAGAACAAGCCCGAGGCGCAAGAATAGCAGCGTCGCCGCTCCTTCATCACTCAACGGAGTTTTTCAAGTAAAACCCTATTTGCTTGAATCAGGAGTAAAACGTATATTTAATTCTTGTGGGACTAGAGGCTAGTTTATCGGTTTTAAGAAAATACTCGGAAGATTATACATGCAAACTCCTTGGTCAGGCACTTATGGAGCCATATCCTGAGATCCAGCTGCTCTGTGCACGCTATCTCCTCGATGCAAGACCTGATGATATATTTTACAATTTTTCTTCGCTTCTGGAATCTACAAAAGACTTGTTAAAAAAAGAAAGATACAAGGTTTCAAAGATGGTTGATCAGCTTATAAAGACCTCTCCTAAGGAAAATAAAAGACTAATATACAATATGTTGGGTCAGATAGGCGATATAGAACAGATAGATTTTTTCATGTATGGTGTTAAAGAAAATGACGAGGTGATAAAAGAAATTTCCAGAGAGAAAATAGATAAGATTATGGATTGGTACGACATTGCTCAAAAGAATGAAATCGAGCAGTACAGAACCCTCTTGTCAACCTTAGCGCAGGATGTTGTTGAGCACTGGGAAAGGTATGAGAATGTCAGGTGCCTACGACTCGTATTAGACCTGGAATTATATGATCTGCTACAGTATGTTGTGATGAAAGGGAGTTCCAGCCCAGTTTACATCGTCACTTCTGTAATGTTGCAAAAAGATGTCAGTGAAAATATACCAGCCATGATGCTCAGACTCGTGATGGAGAAGGAATATTTATTCACAAATTATGGCAAGAATGTAATATTGTCCCGCAAAGATTCGCAATTTGTTAGTGGTTTGATCGATGAGATACTAACATTCTCACCAGATAACCTTAACAGGCTGTTTAAGAGGTTAGATTTTCCAAGCTATATAAAAGATGTTTTTAGTGTACTGCTTGAGACCCCTGAACTTTTTGAGAAAACCCTGGTCATATTTGCAATACTGCATGAATTTCAAGTGGAAAAGTTGGATTTCTTGCTCAATGCCTTGCATTCTCCACAAGCAAAAATCAGACTAGGAGCCCTTGGTGAAATCTCTGTGATGAAATATCAGCAGTTGTGTGACGTGGCTCTAAAAATGCTGGCCGATGAATCTGACGAGGTAAAACTATCAGCGCTTGAGATCCTCCGCCAGTTTGAGTTTGATGATAAACTCAAGGCTATATCAGCATTGCTTAACAGTGAAAATGAGGCGATAAGGAAAGAAGTTATGAGGCAGATAGCAACCATTTCTTTCAAGCGTTATATGGACACATTTGAAAAATTTGATAAAGAAAGACAGTCAGAAATGGCAAGGGTCCTTGCAAAGATAGATGAAAATCTGGTTGATAGGCTTGCTACTGAACTATCTTCAATTGACTCGGCAAAGAGACTAAAGGCCCTAAAGATTATACAACTTACTGAAAAGAGTCCGGAATTAAGTAATGTGATCGAAGAGCTTTTAACCGATCCGGATTTGAAGATCAGAGCAACTGCAATAAGAATGGTACAGTTCGGGAAGAGTATTTCTGCTATGACTACCCTAATGGACCTATTGGTCGATAAGGACGGTCGTGTCAGGGCTAACGCTATAGAAGCTATCGAGGAATTGGCAGACATGAGATTTATACCAGTGGTGGAGAAGTTAATGAATGATAGAGATAACAGATGCCGGGCAAATGCCATCAAATGCCTATGGAAACTCGGAGGCAAGGCCAAGGCCATTGCAAGCGCTGAAAATATGTTGAACAGCCCTGAGTTGGACATGAGACTCTCGGCAGTATGG
>SBBU01000356.1 GCA_005239585.1 Planctomycetaceae bacterium | reverse complement strand
TTCATTATCAAATGGTCTGCTGCTTATACGCTGATTATAAGGATCATCCAAGATTGTCACATTCTCCCCGCCTATCTTTTCGCCGATTCGGCCTGTTATGAATGTCCTTTCTTCCAGATATCTCAATGCATTGAAAGCCATGGAAATCCACATGAGGAGCTCGCTTGTAGCGAGCGGTTCGAGGAAACATCTGTGTCTACCAGGCTGTAATGGCTGGGGGTTCTCGCTAGTCATAGCCTTGTCGATGGCTGTTCTTGTCAATTCATCGATATTGATGTCTTGAAAAAAATGGCTTCCTCTGCTTGCATAACCAGATCCATTACCTTTTTTGCAAGTGATGCTAAAATCTATATCTGTATTTGGATGAAATCCAAACACGCCTTTTGAATTTGCTATAGCTGAGGGCGGTACAACACCCCATATAGTTTGTGGACCTACACAAACGTTCAGAGTCCCTGCAGCTTCAACACCGCTTTTTATTGCAAGCTGGATTGCGCCTCTAACCATGTCGACACACCTGTCCGGTTCAATCTTGACAAGTTGTTCGTCAAAGCTATTCACGGTCTGGAACTCTGATTTTCCCGGCAGTGGCAACAGTTCCTTATCATCTGGCATTATTTTTGCAATCTGGACTGCATTTGCTGCTGCATTCTTCAACGACTCGGGAGTAAAAGAATTAGTATCAAAACGTGCCTGTTTACGGCCAACAATAGCACGAACTGAGACCCGTGCCCCTGTTTCATCCAGATTTTGATGGATTGTGTTGTTGGCAAATCGTATCGATATAAGCCTGTAATCGCTAAAAAGAATTTCAGTTTCATCCGCCTTTGAATTCTTGATGGCGCCCGTTAGGTACTCAAAGGCCTGTTCCTTACCTACCATATGCTGCTCCTACTGTTACCTTCCTGAATCTTGTTGGTGCTGCTCCATGGCTAACTGCCATTGTCTGGCCCGGCTCGCCCTTACCTCAGGTCGGCACTCCCCACAATGTCCAGTGATTCAAATTGCATATTGCGTCACATGAATTCCAAAATTTGTAAGTAATGCCTTGATACGTGCAATTCTTCAAAGGACCTACGATCTTGCCATTCTTGATCTGCCACCCCATTTCTGTAGCAAACTGAAAATTCAACCTTTGCTGATCAATCGACCAGCTTCTATTGCTATCAACGAGGATTCCCTCTTTGGTATCCTGAATCAAATCATCAAGCTCCCACTCACCCGGCATTAAATTCACATTGACCATGCGAATCAGCGGAAATCTATTATATCCATCAGCTCTTACAGTTCCTTGTGATCTAGCAAGACCTACACTCTTTGCTGTTTCGCGCGAGGTAAGATATCCAACAAAGTTTCCTTCTCTTATAATGTCCCACTTTTGCGCTGATACACCTTCGTCGTCATACCCGAACGTGCCCAGTCCGCATGGTGAGGTACTGTCTGCAACAATGTTCACTAGGTTTGATCCGTAACCAAACCTGCCCAGCTTTTCAGTTGTCAGGAAGCTTGTACCTGCAAAGTTTGCCTCCATGCCGAGCACTCGATCAAGCTCAATCGGATGTCCGCAGGACTCGTGTATTTGGAGCGCCATCTGCGCAGAGCCAATTATGATATCCATCTCTCCCTGCGGGCACTGCGGGGCCTTGAGAAGTGATACTGCCTCTTCAGCAATTCGCGGCGCATTTTCCAAGAGCTTGTACTCACTTACCAGCTCGTACCCCTTTGATGCATGCTGACCTCCGTGGCTTTGAGGGTAGCTGCGAGTCTGGCTGTCATTTCCATCTGCTGCTGTAGCCGAGAAACCAGCGCCAGACCATATTATCTCCTGATCAATAATTGAACCCTCTGAATTCACAAAGAGCTGATTTTTTTTGCTAAAGTTCATGTGTGTAACAGCCAGAATAACTCCCTTGGTTTTTCTCAGCGTCTCATCAATCTTCAAAAGTAGATTTACTTTAGATTCAATTGGTACAGTAAACGGATCAATTACATGAGGAGTCTGCCACTTGGCTATATATTTTTCTTCTTCTGCAAAATTAACTCTCCTTGTTGCAAAAGCGGAGCTCGATTTGGCAATCTTGATTGCCCGCTTGACGCAGATTTCAAGTAGTTCCTTTGTATAAGCATTAGCTGCAGCGAAACCCCAGCATCCATCGACAAGCACGCGTATTCCAAAACCCAAAGATTCATGCTTCTCGATACCGCTCACGACGCCGTTTCTGGTCTGAATTCCCTCTGCCTTTAGATTAACAACCCTGAGGTCAGCATAGCTTGCACCACGCGACCGAGCCAATTCGATTGTTTCAAGGGCAAGAACCTTAAGAGGACTCATCCAACCCCCACCCAACTACAACAATACGAGCATTATTTATATGGATATGAACCCCAATAATTCATGCCATAATTTGAATATGGGTATGAGCCATAATATGACGAGTATGGCGAAGAGCCATAGTATGACGAGTATGGAAAAGACCCGTTTAATGAATTTAGAGATAAACTCTGCAAGTATGGATATAGATTATTAAGACTGGAATAACTCCCATATGGAGAGGTATGTCCATAAGGAGAGGCATATGCTGAGTATGGATAGTAAGATGGGTAGTAGTAAGGACTTTGCCCATAGGATCCATAAGCAGAACTATATGGCGAAGTATAGTTATATGGACTGTAAAGATATGCCCCGTAACTATATGGAGACCTATTGGCATATTGATACCCATACCCGTAATTACCATAAATTCCCTGATAATACTGATAGGGATTATAGATATAGTCCCAGCCTGAATAAGGAGAATAGGTCTGATTAGTTGTTGGCTGAGTCGGATTGGTATTGGGATTCGCGTTTGGATCGTTTTTGGTCTGTGCAAATGAATCTGTTGATAACATAAGCACGAAAATTAGTGTAACAATCTTCACATCAACCTCTCAAAAATTCTCTGACCAAAAATTACCATGAACCTGCATAAATATCAAGCTTATGGTAGCAGGGTGATTGTTCAAAGAAGTGTGGGAAAAAGTTGGAGTTGAAAAATCAGGTGATTCTCGAGACAATTCCTCCAGAAATGCCAAAATAGCGATTATCTGGA
>SBBU01000129.1 GCA_005239585.1 Planctomycetaceae bacterium | reverse complement strand
ATTCGTTGAACCACCCAGTTTCACAAACAGCAGGTACACCTCGGGAAGCCAAGAAGGGCTTCCGAAAGGCACTTTCAAGAAGATGAGCAATTTCTGAATGCTCACCTTTGTTTAAGACCATAAGAAGCAAATATAGTAAAATACCCCATACGCCTGCTATCAGTACTACTATAAGAGCTGTCGAAAAGACGCCTGAATCTTTCTTATCAGTTTGGATTGATGTATCCATGGTTGTAATGGTGGCAGAATCAGTACAAAGTGTGGCTTTGTAATCTGTAGAATCTAGTACTGTGTCGTTGATCGCATCCCTTTCAATTACAGGTTTATCGAGGCATTGTGGTGTGCACAAAGTCAGAACAATAGAGATAATTTCTGCAATAGTTATTCTCCTTCCAAAAGCACCTTCGATATTTAGAGCTAATTTTAGACATGTGTGCCCTGGGAAGCAATATGTCTCTTGACGAACTTGGTATAGTCACTCATGGTATCTATGCCGCCATAGGATTTGAATTTTAGCCTAAGGACTTGGATTTTGAACCCGTTGTCAATGACGCGCAGTTGCTCGAGTTTTTCCTCTTTTTCAGACTCGGTGGGTTCAAGTTTTACAAGTTTCATGAGGAATTGACGCTGATAACCATAGATTCCAACATGTAGATCTGCGCATAAAAGGCCGGCCCGGGAAAAGTTCACAGCGTAACCTTTCTTGTCTGTTATCACTTTAACACGATCTATGATCTTTCTATCCACAATCGTTTCGAACTGTGTCGAGACTGTTACCATATAGTCCTTGTCGAGGGCCTCTATGACTCGCTCAATTATCCGCGGGGGCAGTTCAGGTTCATCGCCCTGAAGATTAACTATTTTTTCATAGTCGAGTTTTTCACAGACCTCTGCGGCGCGCTCAGTTCCACTCCTGTGTTTGCTTGACGTCAGCATACATTCTGCTCCAAAGGACTCGCAGGCCTTTATAACTTTTTTATTATCTGTTGCTATTATCACGCGATTTTTATTTCTGACCTGCTGAGCGATTTCCCAGACATGTTGAATAAGATATTTTCCTGTCTTCTTGAGCAACACCTTTCCGGGTAGGCGACTGGATTTGTATCTGGCTGGGATAACAATCACGGACTTCATTTTAGTTTGATTTTAGAGGCTGATTTTAAAATCTCAATCTTTGTAAAGATTGTGTTGTCACTTTCATGTTGTTATTTCTGTGTTGTCAAGTTGCTGTTGTTACGATCGAGTTGTCAACATAAAGTGGGCGACGATCTATGTCGATAAATAGGGTATGAATGGTTCATGCCCGCGTTGCAAGGGTTCGGATGTAATAAAGAATGGAAAGAGCCGGCAAGGTCGCCAGCGTTTTCTTTGCGTGGGTTGCGGAAAGAGCTTTCTTGTCGAGTATTCTGGGTATCACCTTTCTGACGGGCAAAAACAAAAGGTAGTCGAACTCTATCAATCTGGGATGGGTGTGCGTTCTATAGGCAGGCAGCTTGGTTTTAGTCCGACTGCAGTGTTGAATCAGGTCAAACGGGCACGCGAGGGTGGTTTGGAGCTATTGCATAGCACAGATGGAAATGGTAATGGAGGAAACGGTGCTTTCGCTGATGAATTGAAAATATCGGAGCAAAAAGAAGATTTGCCGGGACAGGAAAATAATGGAAATGGCAAAGGGAAAGATTAATGGCTAGACAAGGCGCAGATTTTGGTGTTTTCCGGGTAGACCCGGAAAATTACGGGGCAAAGTGTGGCGATCATCTATTTGAGCAGTATAAGCTCTATGTCGAATTGACAAGCCGAATCAGCGCTCGCCGGACCATAGTTAATACCTTCTTCCTGACTTGCAACACGTTATTGTTGATCACCTTCGGGGCACTTCATGGAGTTCCCGGTGCAATTACAACTTTGGAACGATGGTATGTGTTATTTGGTCTTGGTGGTATGGTCTTCTGCTCTGCATGGTGGTGGATTGTGAAGAGTTTTCGTCAGATAAGCGCGGCAAAGTTCCAAGTCATTCACTTGATAGAGGCCCGTCTGCCATTGGCAATGTATGACGCAGAGTGGAAGGCATTAGGTGAGGGTCTAAATCCCAGAATCTTCCGACCCATGAGTTATGTTGAAGGTTTTATCCCTGCAATTTTTGGAATCATATATACAGTTTTCTTTTTCATTGGACTGTGGGGATTACACAAGTACCTCTGCGGGTGTTTGTAATTCTAGTAGCTACTCGGAGTAAAGTTTTTCAATTAAATCCTTGAATTTTTTCTCAATTTCCCTTCTTCTGGCCTTCATGGTTGGGGTGATCAGGCCTGACTCGACTGTAAAGCCTTCATTGAGGAGCGCGAATTTCTTTATTTTCTCTGGTTGTGACAGGGTCTCGTTAACCTTGTCAACCTCTTTCCCGATTATTTCATTTGGATCGCCTTTGATCATTGCCATGTTTGGAACAATAAGGCTTGCCGGGAATTTGCGTCCATCGCCAATTACTATTGCATCCTGAATAACCGGACTTCGTTTTAGCATGTTCTCGATTGACTGGGGTGCAATATATTTTCCTCCGCTTGTCTTGAAGAGATCTTTTTTTCGATCTATGATCTTTATAAAACCGTCTGGATCAATTTCTGCCACGTCACCGGTATGCAACCATCCGTTCTTAAGTACTGCCTCTGTTTCCTTTGGTTTGTTGTAATAACCTTTCATTATGTTTGGACCTCGAACGATTAGTTCGCCATCTTCGAGAAGTTTTACCTCTACATCCTCAAGTGGTTGACCGACTGTCCCCCATTTGATTTTTCCTTCTCTGTTGGTGCAAACAACGGGCGAAGTTTCAGTTAGGCCATATCCTTCTAATATATTGATCCCGCATGAGTAGAGAAACTGTGCTATATCTTTCGATAGCGGGGCTGCGCCTGAGAGTATTAATCTTATGCGGCCGCCCAATTTTGCCCGTATCTTTTTGAATACCATTGAATCTGCAATGGTTGACTTGAATCCTAGCCAGAATGGTGGCCTTGTCCCTGTTAATCTATATTGTGATATTTGGTCGCCGATCTTGACAGCCCATTCGAAGATGCCTGATTTCATCCCGCTTAGGCCTTGTCTATGTTGTTCTATTGCCTGATAAACTTTTTCCAGAACTCTTGGTACGCATGCCATGACTGTAGGTTTCACCTGTGAGATATTTCTAATAGCGCATTCAAAATTTTCCGGGTATGCTATTGTGGAACCAGCATGAAATGCCGCATAATCAACGATACGTTCGAATGAGTGACTGAGTGGCAGGAATGAAAAAATAGTATCATTGGGATTTATTCCTATGGCGTTACATGCGGCAAGCAAATTAGAAACTAGATTTCTGTGTGACAGCATTACTCCCTTTTGTTCGCCTGTTGTGCCCGAGGTGTAGATTATAGTGGCCAGTTCCTCTGGGTTACATTTTGACGGGACTACTCGTCTACTCGCTCCTCTGTGTAGGAGTTCTTGGTAACTCATGTATCCATCCACAGGTTCAATGGTTATGATCTTGTTGTGCTCTGTTCGGCCTGCGATCTCTTGGTTTTCAGCGATGACAAGTGCGGCGCCTGAATCCTTGAGTATATAACTAGATTGATTGCGGGGTAGAGTTGTGTAAATTGGCACATTTATTGCGCCAATCATTTGAATTGCATAGTCGCATACAGCCCACTCTAGTCGGTTGTACATAATTATGGCAACTTTGTTCCCCTTTTTTATTCTTAACTGCTGAAGCGAATAGGCTACTGCCTCTACTTGGGCATGAAAATCTGATGTGGATATGGTTTGGCAGCGTCCATCTTTCCAATAAAGAAACCGCCTCTTTTTTGGGAACTTGGTTATTGATTCCAGGTATATATCGTAAAGTGTCTGCAAGGGAGAGTATTATATATTATTTGAGATCATATAGAAAACTGAGAGTCCTTACTGCGTATATTTAGTTTAGCCAATCTTTTTCTTTTATCTTTTTGGGCAGATAAGAGTCTGAGATATAAGAGATTCCCTTGGCTGATAGTGCTTCTATTTCCAGTTTCACGCCATTTTGAAGCATTTTTTTGATCTCTTTTTGAAATGATTCTTTCTGGAACCACGGATAGTCAAGTATCTGCTTGGCGCGGTTAAGGTCTTGTTGATCAAGTTTAATTGTATTATTTTTCGGGATTTTGAATTTTTCCATATCGAAAGAGCTGATTCCCAGAAATCTTGCCTGCGGAACTGCCATTCGTATCGATTCGTATGCGAGGCTGATGCTTCCTTGCTTTAACACGCTGTAGATGTAAAAGCCCCACGGATCGTTATCTGTTACGACATAGACAGGAAGATCGAGTTCGTTTGCCATTCGATGCAGCAATCTTCTAACGCCTCGTGGCGCCATTCCTTGTCCGTGTAAAAGGATGCATTTATGCTTCTTCCAGAATTTGTCTTCATTTAGTCGCCGCCATACTGCGTCTTTCTCTACCATCAGGATAAATTTAGCGGTATTTTTCTTGAATTTGATCACATCCTTCTCGACGATTGAGGGAACTGACCAGCCTCCTGTTCCGAGACGTCTGCAGTCGATTGTATCTCCGGCGTCTTCAAGTGTAATTTCACCGACAAGTGAGCCTCGATTCGAGGCATAAAGGTGGAGCTCTTCGCGCAATTCATCCGTAGTCACTTCAAGATCTTCGATAACATCATCTGATTCTTCCTGCTCATTGAATGTGTTTTCATCTGAATCAGCGATCGTGTGTTTTGTCATGTAGTACAGATCTCGGAGAGACGCGGTTTTCTTTTCGTCCAACAGTTGGGTTTTGATGCAAGAGGCAACCAGTAGTGTTTGCATGAATTTTTTTGCCATAGCTATGTTGAAGAAGTATCTTTTTTGTATTTCGTCGCCAAGTTCTATGATTGATTTTTTTGTGTTGAATTTCACGTTGGAAAGCGCTCTGATCGGTACGTCAAGGTAAGGATTTTTGTTTTTTTTAATCTCAGCCAGTACCGAATCTGCCAGTTTACTTATCTTTTCTGCCGTTTGGCTCTTCATTGCTAAATCCCTCAAGTTTGGTGACGTTTTTAGAAATTTGAGCTAATTTGTTCTTTATTTTTTCCTTGCCGCATTTTCTGATGATATCAAGCGAATCCGCTACTTCTTCAATGTAGCGCTCAAAAATTGCCCGTCTTTTTGCCTCGTATTCTGCCTTTTGTTTCTTATGGACAAAGACTGATAGCCTTCTCCCGCATTCTTGTAGCGCTAGTTTTACCTCCTTGATTATCTCGGTATAGTGTGCAATCGCCTCTTTTGCCTCAGAAGTAAAGGGTACCCATACAGAGCCCATGTGGACAAGGATTAGCATCGGAGCTGTAGGCAAGGCATCTTTTGACTGAGAGATCCCGTAGTTTTTCCAGTCAACCTGCTCTACTGCCTTTGTAATTGCGCATGCACCCTCTTGGTACAATAGCGGCACTCTATTGGCATATCTGTTCAGTACTGCCTGTTCTTCAGGCGGGTATCCTTCTACAAGATACGCGATTCCTGCCTCGATGAGAAATGGATTGCCTCTGTATACCTCTGGGGGTCTTGTGATCGAGGCATAAAATTCTGCCTTGACAGCAGACTTGAGCGCCTTGAGTATCTGTTCCTCGCCAATTGGTGAGATGCAATCGGTGGGTGGTGACATAATTTTTACCTGACTTATAGCTCTGTAGAGTTTTTCAATGTCTTGAGGTAAAAGTGTTTCAGCCTTTGCAGAAGGATTTAATCCAGATTTACTAATTATTTCCAGGGCTATCTTCTCGCTGACTCGCGAAAATTCTTTTTGAAGGCATGTCTTTAGATTTTTAGCCGTTGATGATTGAAGAATCTTGATGAGCATCCCAAGTTCTACGCCATACGGATGAGGTTTGATTGCCTTGGGTTCTTCCGGGAGATCTTTGGATGCCCTGTCGTAAGTTACAGGGCCGCTACCATTAGGCGGCTGGTAATGTATTTTAACGTGCGGATTTGCGATCGAGGTTTGCTTTATATATTCATCGACTGACTTGTCACCCTTGATGTATCTTGCCTCCAGCTCAAGTTCTACGCGAGTGCCGTGGTCCCGTTCGAATTTTGTATCCGACTCTTTGGAGATGACCGGCTCATTTTTGGTTGTGTCTATTAAAATTTCGTAATAATGGGCCTTGTTTTTTTGGCCTGTTCGGCTGGTTATCATTATTGGCTTGCCTGTGGTTAATTGGCCGTATAGTGCAGCAGCTGAGATCCCGATGCCCTGTTGGCCACGGGCCATCTTCAATGTGTGGAATTTGGACCCATATAACAGTTTTCCAAAGATCCGTGGTATTTGCTCTTTGACTATTCCCGGACCGTTGTCTTCAACTAGTATTTTGAAGCGATCTTCACTGAGCTCTTTTATTTTGATCACCACTTCAGGCAATATGCCTGCCTCTTCGGCGGCATCGAGGGCATTGTCGACACCTTCTTTTACGGCTGTCAAGAGTGCGCGAGTGGGATTATCGAACCCTAAAAGATGGCGGTTCTTTGCAAAGAACTCTGCAACAGAAATGTCACGTTGCTTCTTTGCCAGCTCAACGGCAGTAATTTTAGGTTTTTCAACCTCTGGTTTTGGTTTCATCTGACATCCCCTCCCTTTGAATGTATTATCTCCTACAGAATAAAAAAGTCAAATTATGTGTGATGTGACAGTTTTATTTAAGTATTTCATCCTGGATTTCGCGAAGGACCTTATCCATGTCAGGGCTTATATCTTTCATTCGTCCAAGCCATTTTACAAAGATTTCATAGGCCTCATCCTTGTCCTTTTCTGCCTTGAGTCTTATTCGTTCTTTTAACCTGAATCCTGCGTGAAAATCAAGCAAAATTTTCTGTTATTACAAAAGCTCAACATGAATCAAAATGGCAAGCTTATATTCTGGGAAAGCAGGAT
>SBBU01000009.1 GCA_005239585.1 Planctomycetaceae bacterium | reverse complement strand
TCGACCTCATCGAATATGGTAGGTTCAATGAAATATCCCTTGTCCCTCTCAATTATCCTTCCACCTGCAGCTAATTTCGCCCCTTCCTTTTTGCCAATCTCGATGTAACTAACAACCCTTTCTAGCTGACGCTTTGATATTATGGGCCCCATCGTAGTCTGGCTATCGAATGGATCCCCAACCACAGTCTGACGGGTCTTGGAGATAATTCTTTCCATGAATTCTGAATGGATCTTTTTTTGAACAAAGAGTCTTGAACCTGCAATACAGACTTGACCAGCATTGTAGAAAATTCCTCTGAATGCAGACTGGCAGGCTGAGTCTAGATCTGCGTCTTCGAATATCACATGAGGAGATTTACCACCCAGCTCAAGATGCAATCGTTTTAGATTATTGCTGCATGAGCGCATGATGTCCTGCCCGGCAGCGACTGAGCCAGTAAATGCAATCTTGTCAACCTCTGGATGGGCAACCAAAAGTTTACCTGTATCAGGACCACCTGAAACCACATTCAAGACTCCTTCCGGCAAACCCTTTTTCAACGCAAGCTCCTGAAATTTTATGGCACTGAGTGGTGTGTATTCAGAAGGTTTTAGAATGACACTGTTACCACAGGCTAGCGCAGGTCCAACCTTGTACATTGAAATAACGAGAGGAAAATTCCATGGGACGATTGCTCCAACAACACCTATTGGTTCTCTACATATAAAAACCTGATGGTCGCCAGCAGCTTGAACCGTCTGACCATTTATCTTTGTAGCCCATCCTGCGTAATATCTTAAAACCTCAGCTGCCCGAGGAATCTCACGCTCAAGCGTATCTTTGAATGGTTTACCAGTATTCAGCGACTCGATTCGTGCGAATTCCTCCCTTGAATCAAGCAACGCATCAGCAATATCCCACATGATCTTTTGCCTTTGCCCCGGAGAGGTTGAAAACCATTTAATCTGCCCATGTTTGGAATCCTTGACTGCCTGATCGATTTCTGCCCTCTCTGCTTCCTTAATTGAAGTGATTACTTGCTCAGTAGCTGGATTTATGATATCCACTGATTGCGATTATATTTAGCGAATCACACAGGTCAATAACAAAGTTAGAAATGCCCATATCATGAGTTTGCCTCCATTTCAATGTTCGCGTATAATAATCCGCCATGGAACAGATCATAGAAGCGGTAGGACGCTTCCTAGGCTCTATATTTGGAAACTACAATGAGCGGATCGTAAAGCGGTACTGGAAGATTGTACGTGAGAAGATGAATCCACTCGAAGAAAGGTTCAAGAATTTCCGCGATCATGAATTTCCCGAGCTAACCAAGAGATTCAGAGAAGACCTTCAAAATGGAAAAACGCTTGAAGAAATCATGCCAGAGGCCTTTGCTGCTGTACGAGAAGCTGCATGGCGGACCATAAAACAGCGACACTTTGATGTTCAACTTATAGGTGGAATAGTGCTCTTTGAGGGAAAAATATCAGAAATGGCAACTGGTGAGGGAAAAACCTTGACTGCAACTACAGCTGCCTATCTTCATTCACTTACTGGAAGAGGCGTTCACATTGTAACGGTCAATGACTATTTAGCGCGAAGAGACACACAATGGATGGGCCCTATATACGATTTTTTGGGCGTGACTGTCGCGTGCCTCCAGCATGAAGAGTCATTTCTCTTTGACCGATCACAGGAGGATTCCAAAGACGAAAGGTTAAAACACCTAAAGCCAGTCACAAGGAAAGAGGCATACATGGCGGATATAACTTACGGCACTAATAACGAGTACGGATTCGACTACCTCCGTGACAATATGAAAATCCACAAGGAAGACATTTGTCAGCGAGACCACTATTATGCAATTGTCGATGAAGTAGACAGCATACTAATAGATGAAGCAAGGACACCTCTTATAATTTCTGGCCCTGCAGAGGAATCTGCAGACAAGTATTACATCGCAGATCGCGCTGCCAGGCTCATGAAACAAGGTGAGGACTTTGTTGTAAAAGAAAAAGAACATGTCGCATTTCTCACCGACAAGGGAATCGAAAAGGCAGAGAAAGTTGTAGGCGTCGACAATTTTTACACAGTAGAAAACATGGAATGGCCCCACTACATCGAGGCTGCACTCAAGGCACATTATCTGGAGAAAAAGGACCGTGAGTATGTTATTAAAGATGGTGAAATTATCATAGTTGATGAATTTACCGGCCGACTCATGCCGGGAAGACGGTGGTCAGACGGCCTTCATCAAGCAGTTGAGGCAAAAGAAGGGATCAGGGTAAGAGAAGAGAATCAAACCCTGGCCACCATCACTCTCCAGAATTACTTCAAGATGTATGAAAGGTTATCAGGCATGACAGGAACTGCTGCAACAGAGGCAGTGGAATTCGAGAAAATCTACAAACTCGAAGTTGTCGTGATACCAACTAACAAGCCCATGGTCAGGACATCCATGCCAGACGTAATTTATGCCTCGGAGGAAGAGAAATACGATGCCGTAGCAGATTCAGTAGAGAGCATCCAGAAAGCAGGCAGGCCAGTACTGGTAGGAACCACATCCATAGAGAAATCAGAATATCTTAGTAAGTTATTGAGAATCCGTGGAATACAACATGAGGTCTTGAATGCCAAGAATCATGAACGTGAGGCACAGATAATAGCCAAGGCCGGTCAGCATGGCCAAGTTACCATATCAACTAACATGGCAGGAAGAGGAACTGATATCCTGCTTGGTGACGGAGTTGCCAAACTTGGAGGACTGCATGTTGTAGGGACTGAAAGGCATGAGGCAAGGCGAATAGACAATCAGCTAAAAGGCCGTGCAGGCCGTCAGGGTGATCCGGGTTCAAATCAGATGTTTCTTTCATTAGAAGATGATCTATTTAGGAAATTTTTCCCCCCATGGCTCAAACCCCTCATGCAGAAATATGGAGGTCTGACCGAGGGCCAAAGAATAGAATCAAAGATGGTTACAGGTGCAATAGAAAAGGCACAGAAGAACGTTGAAAATTACAACTTTGAGATACGAAAGAACCTGCTCGAATACGATATAACAATGAACCAGCAGCGTAAACACATCTACGAAATGAGACGCAAGATATTGTTCGGTGAAGATGCCAAAGACCAAGTTATAGAGATGATCGATAATTGCATCAAAAGCGCAGTAAATAGATTTCTATCAGTTGAGACCCAAGATTATGATGGACTTGTCAACTGGGTTCAATCAAAATTCAACATTCAGATTCCACAAGATCAGATAACCAACCAACATTCAGATAAGATATACGAGATTATTCGCGAAACAATAATGAAGACCTACAGCGAAAAAGAGACTCAGAGTGGGGCAGAAAAAATGAGGGAGATAGAAAGACTTGTTCTTCTAGACAGGATAGACGACAAGTGGAAAGACCACCTGTACAACATGGACAGTGTAAAAGTCACTATTGGCCTGAGAGGATATGCCCAGATCGACCCAAAACTTGCCTACAAACGCGAGGCCTCTGAATTTTTCCAGCTGATGCTTGAATCAATCGAGGAGGATGTTGCTAGTTTGATATTCAAGGTGCAAGAAATGGAGGTTGCAAAAGAGAAAATGATGAAGCGGTGGAAGGCAACATCACTCAGAAAAGATACAATGCAAACGATTGGTCAGGGAGAGGTTGGCAAGGCTCCAGAAAAGCCAGATGACGAGGCTGCAGAAGAAAAAATAGAGCCAATTGTAGGCGGACAGAGAACTGGCAGAAATGATCCATGCATCTGCGGAAGCGGCAAAAAATATAAAAAGTGCTGTGGCAAAAGTGCCAACTGAAATCAAGATTAAAATGCGAATTTCAAAACTGTGACAATATTTGACACCCTATATTTATCTGTTTATCCATTACTACCTTTCGCACTTGGAAAACTAGGACCAGGCCTTCACGAGCGGATGGGAAATGTAATCATCAAGCGTTTCAATAGAAAACTTGTGTTATTTCACGCTGCTTCCGTCGGAGAAACAAACACCGTGAAACCTATTATTCAAGAATCAAGAAAACTCTGGACAGATGTTGACTATACAATCAGCACAATAACTGAGCAAGGGAGGCTGAATGGCCTGAGAATATTACATGAAAACGTATTGCGTGCACCTCTTGATCTTTCCCCTGTAGTTGACCGCTTTTACCAAAAAGTACGCCCTTCTCTTCTAGTACTTGTAGAGCAGGAACTCTGGCCAAATTTGATTCTAAGGGCTAAATGCCCAGTAGCGCTGGTTGCTGGCAGGATGAGCGAGCGTTCATATAAACGTTATTCAAGCCTCAATTATCTCTTCAAAAAAGTATTCGCAAAACTCGATCTTGTTGCAGCGCAAACAGAAGAATACCGTGAAAGATTCCTCCGCTTGGGAGTACCTAAGGAGAAAATCCACATTTCTGGCAGTTTGAAATTTGATTCATTACCCAATATCGATGAGCAGGCAGCCAGAAAAGAGATGCGCGAGCGTTTCAGGTTGGGAAATAACTTTACTTTCCTTGCAGCAAGCACCCATGAACCTGAGGAAGTTGCTGTTCTTGAGGCATTTCAACATCTCCAAAAAAATGGAGCCAAACTTATTATAGCCCCAAGGCATATTTCCAGGGTAAATCAAATTAAATCCCTAGTTGAAGCAAAAGGGTTCAAGTGTTACAAGTCTTCTGAACAGGTGATTGAAAATGGAGTAATCCTAGTAGACAAAATAGGAGAGTTATACAAACTTTATGCAGCCTGTGACGTTGCATTTGTCGGCGGAAGTCTGGCAAATCGAGGCGGACACAATATACTTGAACCTGCTTCGCTTGGAAAACCTATATTGACCGGCCCCAGTCTCTATAATTTCTCATTTGCAGCAAAACCACTTGAGCAAATGGGGATTGTGAGAATCGTAAAAAATAGCAAAGAACTGGCAAATGAACTAAAAATGACCAACTTGTCCTCTCTAGGCGAAAAAGCAAGAGAATATGTAAAGAGAAACAGAGGGGCATCTGCTGTTACTTGCAAACTATTGACATCTCTTCTCAAGGATGGCATCTAAAAAAATCCCAAGATTCAATCTTTCATGCAAACTAATCAAAACGCGACTCAAACCCAAAGGTTTGACTTTTAAGTTTTGAGATGGTTTTATATAAGCCTTATTTGGAGAAGATCATATGAAAACGTTAGTAACCTGTGAGAGCGTGTGCATGGGTCATCCAGACAAGGTATGTGACCAAATTGCTGACGCAATTCTGGATGAAATCCTTAAACAAGATAAAATGTCCAGAGTTGCATGTGAGGCAGCCATCAAGTCAAATACCGTATTTGTCGCAGGCGAAATAACAACTACAGCCAAGATTGATGTCGAGAAAATTGTCAAGTCAACAATACTAGAAATCGGATACAATTCAACTGATATGGGTTTTGATCCAAATAACTGCCGTGTAATAACAATGGTTGAAAAGCAAAGCCCAGATATAGCAATGGGAGTAAATGAAGACAGTTCAAAGGGAAAAAACCTTGGTGCTGGAGATCAAGGGATCATGTTCGGATACGCCTCTAATGAGACACCCAATTGCTTGCCGCTAGCAACTGAACTTTCACGAAGGATCACTAACAGATTTAGCGAGGTCAGGCAAAAAAAGATTCTCCCGTACCTAAGACCAGATGGCAAATCACAAGTAACTGTTCAATACAGCAACAGTACTCCATCCAGAGTTCATACAGTAATTGCATCGACACAACATGATACTTCAGTATCAATAGAACAATTGCGTGAAGACGTATTAGAACAGGTTATCAAAAAAGTTATACCTGCTGAATTGATGGACAAAAATACACTCGTACATATAAACCCGACTGGTAGATTTGTAATGGGCGGCCCCGCAGCAGATTGTGGTATGACAGGCAGAAAAAACATAGTAGACACATACGGTGGAGTAGGCAGGCACGGTGGAGGAAGCTTCTCCGGCAAAGACCCTACCAAGGTAGATAGAAGTGCCTGCTATGCCTCTAGACATGCTGCAAAGAATGTTGTAGCAGCTGGTCTTGCAGAAAAATGTGAGGTCCATCTTGCTTATGCCATTGGTCTCTCTCAGCCTGTGGCGATTGACGTAGATACTTTTGGCACAGGCAAAATTCCTGATGACAAGTTGGACGCAATTGTTAAGAAATGTTTCGATTTCTCCCCGGGCGGGATAATCGAGTACTACAATCTAAGGCGCCCAATCTTCAAAAATACAGCAAGATTCGGACATTTTGGCATTGAGCTCCCAGAATACACATGGGAGAAGCTCGATAAAGCAGAAGAACTGAAAAAATTAGCCAAGTTATAACCTTTATGAGGAAAAACAAAAATGAAAAATTCAAAAACTAAAGTAGCGGCGCGTCCTAAAACCAAAACCTCCTCTCCAAAAATCGCTTCGGACATAAAAGATGCCTCCTTAGCAGAATCAGGCAGGAGAAAAATCGAATGGGCCGGTAAGCAAATGGGCGTTCTCGATCAGATCAAGTCAAGATTTGCAAAGGAGAAAAAACTGACAGGTGTACGAGTATCAGCTTGTTTACATGTCACGAGCGAGACAGCCAATCTCATGAGAACATTAAAAGATGGCGGAGCTGATGTTGTCCTCTGTGCCTCAAATCCGCTTTCTACTCAAGACGACGTTGCGGCATCTCTCGTTCATACTTACGGGATCAAAGTTTTCGCAATAAGAGGCGAGAATAACAAGAGCTACTATAACCACATTTACACCGCCCTTGACCACAAACCAGAGATCACACTCGATGATGGCGGTGATCTCATAGGTACAATACACAAAGAAAGAAGAGATCTTATAGGCAAGTTAATCGCATCGATGGAGGAGACCACAACAGGACTCGTCCGACTGCGTGCGATGGAAAAGGCCGGTGAACTTAAAGTCCCTGTATTCGCTGTAAACGATGCGCATACCAAATTTCTTTTTGATAACAGATACGGAACTGGACAATCAACACTAGACGGAATAGTTAGGGCTACAAATAGTCTTATAGCAGGGAAAACGTTTGTAGTCTGCGGTTATGGATGGTGCGGCCGCGGATTCGCAAACCGTGCACGAGGAATGGGGGCTAAAGTCATTGTTACAGAAATAGATTCGATCAAGGCACTCGAGGCAACAATGGATGGATTTGCAATCATGCCTATTGCAGAGGCTGCAAAAATCGGTGACATCTTCTGCACGCTGACCGGCAACAAATCAGTCCTCGTAAAAGATCATTTTCAAGACATGAAAGATGGTGCAATCGTATGTAATTCAGGGCACTTTAATGTAGAGATCGACATTGATGGTTTAAAACAACTCACTAAAGAGACCAAGAGAGATGTAAGACCGGGAGTAGACTCGTTCACACTCAAGAATGGCAAGACCATTTTCCTTCTTGCAGAAGGCCGATTGGTCAATCTCGCTTGTGCTGAAGGCCATCCTCCGGAGGTCATGGATATGTCGTTCTCAACCCAGGCATTGATGGTCGAGTACGGACTAGGAAATCGTGGAAAACTCAAGCCGCGAATTTATGACGTCCCAAAAGAAATTGAATCCTGGATTGCCCGTCTCAAACTAAAGACAATGGGGATTGAGATAGACACTGTAACCAAAGAGCAAAAGACCTACATGTCAAGCTGGCAAGAAGGGACGTAGGGTCTGTTCTTCTGTCTCTAAATCCACGTTGACTCGAATAAAATTATTCCGCACTAGTGGCAGCAGAGCGAATGTCGTCGCGATCCTCCCAGACTTTTTTTATACGATTGAGATAGACAGTGTGTTCTTTGCTTTGATCCTTATTCAGCCGACGAAAGGTCTCATAGGCTGTATAGGCCGGTTTGTTGTCTCCCAGATAGATAGAGATTGCAGCGATCTGATAGAGGGCTTTGTAGTACAGAGCCCCTGAAAGATCAACCTCGAGCACTTTGAGCATTATATCCCTTGAGAATCTGAGCCATTTTTGCGATTCAATCTTATCCTGCTTCTCATCATAGAGCCTATAGATGCGTAATCCGTAATTTCCCATTTTTACGATTTCAAGTCCATGTCGTCGCTGGTCGCTTTCAAAAAAAGTTTTGGAACAGTTGATTGCAAGCTTTAAACTAAGGACTGTATCATCAAAAGATCTAGATTTTACAAAGAGTGTCTTTGCACTAGATGCAATAGACAATCTTTCACCCTTGGCAGCATTGATTCTTTCAATCTCTATTTTATCCAGGCTTATGAACCTTCCGGTCTCGGAACCTGTGAGAAAATAGCCATCTTCGTTGCTTGAGAAACAGCACCCTTTACACACCTTAATCTCAAGAAACAAATAGTTAACAAATGAGAGATTCGGATCTGGTACATAGAAGGGAAAATCAAATAATTCATGAAACTTTTGAAGCT
>SBBU01000256.1 GCA_005239585.1 Planctomycetaceae bacterium | reverse complement strand
GTATTGTAAGGTTGCAAAAGATGCTTCACATTAGAAATGAGAGCGGAATCCCGCACCCTCCCGCAGTTGTGGGGCGCAAAAAGTGCGGGGCTGGTGCGGGATAATTAATGGTTCACACATCCCTCAAACTTGAGATATTCAAAAACATATTCTGTTCCATTGCCGAAGAAATGGGACATCACCTGGTAAGAGCAAGCCATTCAGCAAACATTAAAGAGAGAAGAGACTGCTCCTGTGCGATTTTCAACCGAGATGGCAGGCTAATTGCTCAGGCAGAGCATATCCCAGTTCACTTGGGCGCCATGGGTCTTTCTGTTCAAGCGGCCCTTGAAACCTGTAAATTCAAACAAGGCGACATTGTAATACTCAACGACCCATTTGCAGGAGGAACGCACTTGCCTGACGTTACGCTTATAATGCCTGTATTTCACCCGCCTTCGCCAAGGCTAAGGCGGGTGACGTGTCCAGAAAAGCCCCGCCTCTTGGGACAAGGAGGACGTCACCATAATCGCCCTCTTTTCTATTCAGCATGCAGGGCCCATCTCTCTGATATAGGAGGGACAACTCCGGGATCAATGGGCCCATCATCCGACATCTATCAAGAGGGTCTGAGAATCCCACCAACACTCCTAACTCCGAGCCTCCTCTCTATAATAAAAAGAAATGTAAGAAACCCTCAGGAGTTTGAAGGCGATATCAATGCAATGATCGGCGCCTGCAATCATGCCACTGAAAGACTTGGTTCAATGATTAACAGATATTCAGATTCGGTGCTAATAGATTACTCTAGAAAGATAATAGGATATTCCCGTGCTATTGCAGAAAACGCGATTCGGAATATACCACGAGGAACTTACACCTTCACTGACTTTCTAGATGACGACGGTATCGATCCAAGGCCTGTTAAAATAATGGTGAGAATTGTTTCTAGTGGTAATAAGCTCGTCATTGACTTTACCGGCTCTGACAGACAGGTTAAGGGCAATATCAACGCCCCCTTTGCAGTAACAGTTTCATGTGTACTCTATGTGCTGAAATGTCTTTTACCTGAAGATGTCCCTGCGAATGACGGGATTTTAGAGTCTGTTCAAGTTATCGCGCCTTTAGGATCCATTGTTAATGCCCAGTCTCCCGCTGCGGTATGTGCGGGAAATGTCGAGACATCTCAAAGAATCGTAGATGTCCTGTTTGGCGCCCTTTCAAAGGCCCTCCCAGACAAGATACCTGCGGCAAGCTATGGTACGATGACAAACGTCTCTTTTGGCACGAACAGTTGGTCATATTATGAGACAATCGCAGGAGGTGCAGGTGCAATGCCAAACAAAAATGGTCAAGATTCGCTCCACATGCACATGACAAACACAATGAACACGCCCGTAGAGGCCATCGAAAATATATATCCAGTTCGAGTTGAGCGGTATCAAACCCGCAGTAAGAGCGGAGGTCGAGGCAAATATAAAGGAGGTCAAGGAATTATTCGCGAGTACACCTTTCTTCAAGATATGACTTTCTCATGCATATCTGATCGTCAAAAGTTGGGTCCATATGGCCTTGCAGGAGGGAATAGAGGGAGAGCAGGCAAAACCCTTTCAAATGGCAAAAAAATGACTGGAAAGGTCAGACTAGCAGTCAAAAAGGGGGATTCGATATCAATTGAAACCCCAGGAGGCGGAGGGTTTGGCAAGAGACCTATTTTTTAGAGGACAAGACTTGTTGAATCTCGCTTATTAGCGAGTCCTTGGTGAATGGTTTTGTTATATATCCATCTATTTCCATCTTGTTTGCATAGTCTTTGTCTTCAGCTCTATCCTTTACAGTACAGAAAATAATCTTAACGTCCTTGTAGGCCGGGTCTCCTTTAATGTAGCTTGCCAACTGATAGCCGTCCGTAACAGGCATCATTACATCTAACAAGATTATATCTATTGGCTTTCCCTTTATCAGTTCCTTTGCCTCCTCTGCGTTAGCTGCAGTTATAACATGGTAACCCGCCTTTGTAAGCACTACACGAATTATATTCCTTATCGAAGGATCATCGTCCACAGAGAGAACGGTAGCTTTTTTGTCATGTTTTACAAGATTACCAACCTTTTGCAGGAGCGTTTCCTTTGCAAATGGTTTCACCAGATAATCGACAGCTCCTGATCTAATTCCCTCAGCGACATTCTCACGCGATCCTTTTGCAGTACAGAATACTATGGGCAGATCTTTACTCTTTGGATTCTCCCTCAATTTCTTAGCCAATGTAAAACCATCCATCATTGGCATCATAACATCGAGCAAGGCAAGATCAAAGTTGTGATTTTCGACCAGACTAATTGCCTCAGTAGGATTAGATACTGCAAATACCTTATAATTAGCCTTTTCAAGCATAATCTTCATCACATTTCTTACTGGTTGCGAGTCTTCCACTATAAGGATATTAATCTGGTCCTCTGCCTGAGATAGACCTTCTACACTGGAACTAAAATTTTCTATATCGACATCCGGGTCTTCCCCCTGTCCGTGGATCAATTTGGAAGCCAGCTCATAGCTAAAGACTGTAAAAAACGTCCATTCCCCCACCCCCTTTAACATCAAGTCAGATTGAATCAATACCAGCCTTTCTTGAGGAAATAGAGCGCTTAAAGAATCTGATATGGAAACCTCCTCTATCTTGGATATCTTTGCCGCCACAGAGCCAGCACTTATCAGCTTTAACAGGGTTCGATGAAGTGTTTTTTCAACTGTACTCGCCAGGTCTTGAAACTGACTTGCGGCTGGATTAGGGGTTGTAGTCTTTTCAGGACTAACAACACCCTGATCTGTTTGTTGAGTCTGTTCTTTAGATTGCTCTGATTTTTTACTTGCAAATTTCTCTCGAAGCCCCTTGTCAATCAGAAAAGAGATCTCACCCTTGAGAGAACCTGAAAACACGATTTCTATGAAAAGAAAATCACCTTTGAGATTAAAGCCTGGATATCTGGGGGTAAACGATGTACCTATATGATTAGTAATATCAATCTCAGTGCCGCTTAATTTGGCCAGATCTTTTGCAAGAGCAGGAAAAAGGGGATTCAGCAAGACACTTTTAAAGATAGATTGCTTGCTCTTTGGCGATGGTTTTAGCACACTCTTTTTTTGATCATCCACTATTCATGATCGTAGCATAGCTACTCTTTTTTTGCAATGAGCCCCAAGTGTTTCTCAGATGGAAAACAGCTATAATACGAGGCGTGGATTTTAGACATTTCAAGTTATCGAGATACAAACAAAATGAGAAGATCAATTTGCAAGGGGTAAATTTTGCTGATCTCTTGTCATTTGGAATTGAAGAACGAACAATAGGCGTAATTGTCGACAACTTGCAGCGAGCAAATCTGTTATCAGATCATGCTATTCCCGCTAATTTCAAGAGACGCCTACTCCAGTTCAGACAAACGATAGAGGCCAAGAACGTCCTCGTCAACTCCCAGTTATATGAACTTCTCAACGAATTTTTGATTCAAGGCATAGACTCACTTGTCATCAAGGGTGCATTTCTATCCAATTACATCTATGACAGCATCTCTGTTCGTGACATGTCCGATATAGACATCCTAGTCCCCAAGCAAGATGCACTCAAAGCCGATAAGATTCTAAAGGATGCAGGTTACAAACCAGAGATGGATGCAATAACCGCTACTGAGCTTTCAGACGGGCATTATGTCAACTCGGTACTTTATCACAACTCTGATCCATCCATACCTGTTAAAATACACCTCCACTGGCATTTTCTGAATGCCTCTATACCACTTTATACATACAGTGGCAGAGTTCGTGATGAAATGTGGAACGAATCTATTGAAATGGATTTTCACAAGACGAGAATGAGAATATTAAGACCAGAGGCATGCCTGCTACAGCTAAGCGAACATGCCATGAAACATTCTTTTAACATATTCATTCACATCACAGACATAATGGCTGTTATTGATTCTCTCAAGGGATGCTGGGGCCCCTATTCCAAGCTTGGTCTTGATGAAGAAAAGCTCTTATATCTCGCCAAAAGATGGGGTTTGGAACCACCTTTTCACATGACCTTACGCATCATGCAGCAATATTTGAAATTAGAATTTCAATATAAAACCAAGCCAATGCATGGCCTTGATGGGAGGTTCTTTGCTTCACAGGTGCTATCCAATAGAAGATGGAATGGACTATCTGCATTTGGTTATCTGTCCATGTTACCAACTCTAAGAAAAAAAGTAAGATTCGTAAAGGGATGCTTCTTTCCGGGAAGAGATCAGCTGAGGTTATTCAATAAAGCTCCATCAACAAAATCTTATATCTCTAGAATGGCAAAGGCCATTCGCACAATTTGTACCACCATTAGTGTTCGATAGATTAACACCACTACTGCTTGTCGTATAGTTTTTTCATAGAAAAAGACACATTTTCTTGACAAATTAGGCCATTATGATTTAATTTTGCACTTGTCGATGGTGCTGTTTTTTTTTGTCC